>NZ_JBFUES010000469.1:0-5692 GCF_056403875.1 Bradyrhizobium sp. P2_E8 | reverse complement strand
GTATTTCCTCGGCCTTCAGGCTGAGGCCCTCGGCCGTTCCGGCGCAGTGGAGGAAGGCTTGGATCTGATTGCAAAGGCGCTGGGCCGAGTGGAAGAAACCGGCGAGCGGTGGTTCGAGGCCGAGCTCCATCGGATGAAGGGCGAGCTGATGCTGCGGCTGCGGAAGGCCGATCCGACCGCTGTGGAAGCGCGGTTTCGGCAAGCGGCGTCAGTTGCACGACAGCAGAGCGCCAAGCTGTGGGAGTTGCGCGCAGCGACAGGACTTGCACGATTGTGGAGAGAACAGGGTCGGCGCGGCGAGGCGCACGACCTGCTCAGTCCGCTCTACAGCCAGTTCACCGAGGGCTTTGGGACACCGGATCTACAGGCTGCCAGAGCAATGCTTCGAGAGATCATTGCCAGCTCCGAGCCGAACAACAAACACCAGTAGTAGATTGGGCAAACGAACACGACTCTTAGCCAAGTTGTGCTAGGGGTCAAAGGCAGCGGTGGACGCCAAGTTGGATCGGCGTCCGGTTTCCCCCTGACAGCCGACATGACACGCGCTCAATCGACCCTTCGGCTAAGGGCCAACACAAGACATTCCCTGCTGGCTTGATATTCAACAAGTCGCCAACTGAGAGGTGCACATGGCGCCGGCCTCGCCTATGCAGTGAAGAAAGGCTGGCTCCGGATGCCCGAGAGCGGTACTTACGTGAAGCTGATGCCGCGGGCGAGGACTGGCGCGTTAGCGCGAAGGGCTCTCCGGCACCCTCGCTTCTCGCTTTTCCATCTGCTCCTTGACGTAGAGGAGGATCATTCGCCGGGTGTCCGGGTCAGTTATTTTCTGGAATGCCTTGAGCAGTCGCAGCATTTCTAGATCTTCGATTGCGTTGGACATTGCAAAAGCCTCGATGGAAAAAGCAGCAGTCTAAAATCGGGAAAACCATGCAACACCTCGGATGCTATGGGAACACAGAAATCAGCTGCACAGCCCGCTTTCCGTCCTAATTAGAACTCGCGCGATGTGAAGTACGCCGTTTCACATCTGTTATCGACGGAACCGACAGGTCGGGAGAACTTGGCAACGCCGGGGCTGCCGAAATTATCTCATTTCGGATTATTGAGCCCGGCAGCGTGAGGGGCCGCTGTCCCAAGCAGCGGTCAGCTTTGCTTTTGGAATTTACGTGCGCGTCGCGGAACCGGGCAAGTTTTCCGAAGTTCTCTGCTCGCATCTGCTCCCAACAGCAGATGTCCCCAGCAAAGGCCCAAGTCGTCCCCAACACCGGCTTGGGCCTTTCCCTTTGGGGCTCGGGTAAAGTCGTCCATTCAAAGACGAGGCCGCCGACCGATGCGGCCTTAATTCATCTTGCGGCGGAGCTGCCTGATGATCTCCGAGAGGCAGGAGAGCTTGATCTAGCTCGAGGTCTTTAGTGCCTCCTGATGGGCTCAAACCGGGCGAGCTTGGTTGCGCCTTCCCACAGCTCTACGGCGTGCCCGTGCCCGTCGACAAGCTGTTCGGCTTTTTCCCGCGCGGTCGCATCGTCCTGCACGTCAAGATCAATTCGCATTTTGATGTGCCCATCGGCACCGATTATGTAAGCGCGATATTCGCCCATGATGCGGCTCCAAAACTCCACTCCGTTCCGAAACTGGAACGATTTTAGAGCCGATCTAAGTCAGCGTCACTAACCAAGTTGGGACATTGCTTAGCATGAGTATCCTGCCGACCGCAGCGAAAGCCGTGCCTGCCGGCCCCGACTGGCTCCACGAAATCAAATATGACGGCTATCGCCTGCGCGTCGAGCGCAACGGCAAAGAGGTGCGGCTGATCACGAGGAACGGTCACAACTGGACCGACCGTTACCCGTGGATCGTCGCATCGGCGCTCAAGAACCGCGAGCAGCAATTCGTCGTCGAGGGCGAGGCCGTGGTGCTCGGTGTCGACGGCATCTCCGACTTCAACGCCCTGCACTCGCGCAAGCACGACGAGGAGGTGCAGTTCTACGCCTCGACATCCTCGCCCTCGGCGGCGAGGACCTGCGGCGCTGCCGCTGTCAATGCGCAAGACCAACCTGGCGCGGCTGCTGCACGGCAGGCCCGACGGCATGTTCGTCGCACCATTCGAGTGGTGCGATCGGGCCGGATCTGTTTAGAGCCGCATGCGACCTCCGCCTCGAGGGCATCGTCTCCAAGCGGCGGGACGGGCGCTACATCGGCGGCCGAACGCGCGAGTGGGTCAAGGTGAAGAATCGCACCCACCCGGCCATGAGCCGCGAGTTCTGATATGGCTCCCGACAGGATTTCCTCGCTCCACAATAGGAACGTCTCCGTTCCGGATGCTTACCCCGGAATGGACAACGGAGCTAGCTGGAGGGGCGACCATGAAGCGCCACGCCCTGAGCAAGTCTTTCGGTAACGGCGCCGGCCACGTTCTGCGCCAGCACAACAGCGCAGTGCTGCAGTTCAGCTGGCACGGCAAGCCCGACGGATCGGCTCGCTATGTCGAGCCGGTCAACCGCTACGCCCGCAATGGCGTGGAATATCCCAGCCTTGCTGCCCTACTTCGCGCCGTCGAGGTCGAGCACGCTCAGAAGAAACCCTGATATTCGGTCTGCTCAGCTCAAAAATGTACGGGGCTGGCCTGTTTCCGACCTCAGCGGAAGACCTAAGGCCGCCTCAATCGGCTTGAGTTAGATCAAACGTCTCAGTCTTCCGGGATCCGTCCATCCTGTCATGCCCGCCGCCTCTGACAGCCAAACCGAGGATAAAGGAAACCAACCCGTCGCGCTTGGACGATATCCGAAAAGTTGTGCAATATCGACAATCTACGCGGAGCTCCAGCGCAAGTCTCAAACGAGCGCTTGACCACGCGCACGATGAATGAATTTTGCGGAAACTCAACTCAAGGTAAGCAGGTCCGTATGCAATGTCCGTTGTGGGTCAAAATGCGAAGAACTCAACCTGAGCAAATCTAGTCCGCCCTGCCTCAATAAGCAGACCTCAACGAGGTGCGACGCTACTTCGGCGATGGGCCAATCGGCGACATCAATGACGACGTGAGGACGTCCGACCACAAGGCGGTTGCAAGCCGCTTGTGTTTATTCGGGCATTCCCGCCTTGCGACCCGCCTCGCGCATTTTCGCGATCATGTCGATAGACCGGATCGGGGTGGAACCGCCGGGTCGAAGACGCCAGTTGGGCGCAATCCGGAGAAGTTGCGCTTTCACCTTTTGGGCATCTTCCATCCTTCCTGCCTCGACATGGCAAGCAACCGCTGTTGCGAGCCCGGGAATAAAATAAGGAAATGCTTGTATGGATTTATCCGCCCAATCTGCCGCTTCGGCAAAGCGGTTGGCGTTGAAGTGACCAAGCGCAAGGCCAGTCATCGTGGCGAAGGTGAAAGGATCACGCGGACTGAAACGCATTGCCTGCTCAAAATCGGCAATTGCCGCGTCCGACATACCGTCACAAGCTCGAAGCCATCCTCGCGTATTATATGCTTGGCCAAAACTGGGATTTGAGCGAACAGCCCGCTCCACCATTTCGATAGCTGCCTCGCAATCCACCCGATTATGGAAAAGAGCCCAACCAAGGCCGACTAGAGTGGGCGCGTCATCGGTGCCGAGTTTTTTGACGCAGTCGGCAAAACGCGATAGCTCCGCATCGTCACTCGACACATCGGTTGGCCAATAATTGGCCCGTCGCCACATAAGGCACACAGCGGCAGCTCCGTATGACTGCGAAAACGTCGGATCAAGGGCCATCGCATTCCGAAAATGCTGGAGGGCGATGTCATTATTTTCCGGTGTCGTCGGCCAACTGATATGAGGAAGTCCACGATAGAGTTCGGTAACCGCATCGATGTTGCCGGGCGGCTTTCGTCTTGCTCGCTCGATCTCGGCGCGGTCGACTTCTGGTTCGATGGCTCCCACGACGTGCCGCGTAAGTTCGTCCTGCAAAAGAAATATATCGTCCAGCGCGCCCTCAAAGCGGTCCGCCCACAAATGGGCTCCGGTCGCGGCGTCTACAAGCTGCCCTGTGATCCGTACGCGAGCGCCGGCCTTGCGAACGCTGCCTTCGAGCACGTACCGCACTCCAAGCTCACGCCCAACCTGCTTGATATCGACAGCCCTGCCCTTGTAGGTAAAGCTGGAATTGCGGGCGATCACAAAAAAGGCCTTGAATTTCGAAAGCGCCGTGATGATGTCCTCGACCACCCCATCTGCAAAAAATTCTTGCTCGGGATCGCCGCTCATGTTCTGGAACGGCAGTACCGCGATTGAAGGCTTGTCGGGTAGGGTTAGTTGAGGCGCCAGTTCGATGACTTTGGTTGAAGGCAACTTGGCACCGGCCAACGCAAACACTCGCACAGGACGCGCGATGTTTTTGAGCGCGATCTCCCCCTTGTCGTCGAATGCAACATCAATACGGTCGCGGATCTGACGATAAGTATCGTCGGAAATACAGACACCGCCCGGCTCGGCTATGCCTTCAAGGCGCGCTGCGATGTTGACGCCATCGCCAAATATATCATTGTCGTCAAAAATAATGTCGCCGACATGGATGCCGATGCGGTATTCGATCTGGGTATCGGGTAGTCCGGCAGCGCTTAGCCCAATCATACCGTCTTGCACTTCAATCGCACAGCGCACCGCATCCACCGCGCTGGCAAATTCGACTAGCATCCCGTCGCCGGTTGTTTTGACGATGCGGCCTCGATGCGCAGCGATGGTTGGATCAACGAGGTCCTTCCTGACCGCCTTGAGCCGGGTCAGGGTGCCTTCCTCATCGCCCCCCATGAGACGGCTGTACCCGGCGACATCAGCCGCCAGCACCGCTGCCAATCGCCGTTCCACCCGTTCGTCCATCAAGGAACGCCCCTAGATTGGTGATCTCGGTTTGCAGGACATGAAAGCACATTTGGCGGCGGCTGGGCTAGGCTCGTCGACTTCCGAGATGGGTCAAACTCGGAAGTCGGCGGGTCTATGGTAGATGGTCTGTTCTGCCACTGTGAGCGGACATCATCGGCTCCGCTGTTCAGGTCCGCGAAGGGCCAACAGCCGACATCGCACCGTGCCGGAATGACGAAAGAGGCCGCCGATTGAGGTAGCCTCTTTTTATGCTTCGGCGCTTCGTTTTACTTCTTGCGCGGATCGTCGGCTGGATCGATGAATACGATGCCCCCCGGCCCGGTGAATACAATTTGGACCATCGTTTCTTCGTTTGTCGTCCAAACATAATGGGGGTGCTTCGCCGGCAGCGCGAAGACGGAGCCCGGCTTCAATATCTCGCCTTTCGAGGGATCAAACTTTTCCCCCATGGCGTTCCCAAAGCTGCCACTCATCACGGTGACGACCTCGGCATAGGGATGAGTGTGCGGCGGAACTTTATAATTCGGCGGGAATTTCACCCGCTGGACGATCGTCTCGGCCCTTGTTGGGTCACCGATCAAGATGGCGGTTTGCAYGCCCCTGAAGACCGGATGCTCTATCCACGTCAGCCCATCGGGCTTGACCACCTTCATCGCATCTTGAGCCATCGCAGAACTTGCCAACGCGATCAAAGCGGCGGCGACAAAGGACTTGTTCATCCTAACCTCCTCCCAAATGTTGCGGAGCTGGAAGGCCCGATAGGATACAGCAAAAAAATCAGACTGAAGCGCTTAAATTCATTTTCGGATCGGCTTGAACCGTCCATCGCGAACCAAGTC
>NZ_JBFUES010000468.1:0-5692 GCF_056403875.1 Bradyrhizobium sp. P2_E8 | reverse complement strand
GCCTATCACAAGGCCGCCTTCGCGCGTTTGCGGCATGCTTCGGATGGGCCCGCCCGACGGAAATTCCGGCCAGGACGGTTGAGTGTGTCGCGCCCCGTAAGACTACGGTGACCATCAGGCGATAAGATTTCCCTTCCCACGAGCAATGGTGTGCGGCGTTCGACATGACAGCAATGACGGCTTCTCATCCGATTTCACGTTGGTCCGGTGCCCTCTGGTCGGGAGCACTCGGTATCTGCGCGATCGTCGCTGTTATCCGACCCGCCGAGGCTGATCCCCGCGCCGTGGTTGAGCTCTTCACCTCGCAGGGCTGCTCCTCCTGCCCGCCCGCCGACCAGATCATCGGCGATCTCTCCAAAGACCCGTCGATCATCGCGCTGAGCATGCCGATCGATTATTGGGATTATCTCGGCTGGAAGGACACGTTGGCGGATTCGCGCTTCTCGGCGCGGCAGCGCGCCTATTCGCGCATGCGCGGCGACCGCGAGGTCTACACGCCGCAGGTCGTGGTGAATGGCTCGACGCATGTCATCGGCAGCGACCGTGCCGGCATCGAGAGCGCGATCGGCAAGACCGACAAAGGCGCGGGCGTGATGAGCGTGCCGGTGACGATGTCGCTCTCGGGCAAGCAGATCAACGTGTCGGTGGCCGCGAGCAAGGAGCCGGCGATCTCGCACGGCGAGGTCTGGATATGCTCGATCGCGAGGTCGGTGCCGATCGCGATCGCCAAAGGCGAAAATCGCGGACAGCAGATCACCTATCACAACGTGGTGCGCAACCTGCTCAAGGTCGGCGACTGGACCGGTCGTCCGGAAAGCTGGACGGTGCCGATCGAGAACCTGACGCGCGACGGCGTCGACGGCGCGGTGGTCTATGTCCAGGACGGCAGCCGCGAGAAACCGGGCCCGATGCTGGGCGCGGCGTACACGTCGCTGCACTGAAGCGCACGCTTCGCATTCTTCCCGATGTGCGGTCTGGCTCTATCTCCTCATGGTGAGGAGCGCGCCCCTTGCGCGCGTCTCGAACCATGCAGGCCCGGCTGATGCCGCTCGGGCCTCGATCGTTCGAGACRCCGCGCGAAGAGCGCGGCTCCTCAGGATGAGGGGAGAGAGTGTGCTCAAGATCGTTTCGGAAAATCTGGTCTCTCGTCATTCCGGGGCGCGCCGCTTCGGCGCGAACCCGGAATCCATTTCTCAACTCGAAAATTCGGATTGATAGATTTCGGGGTTTGCACTTCGCGCGCCCCGGAATGACAGTGGGGCAGACACATCCCGACACAAACAAAAAAGGACCAACTCGCGTTGGTCCTCCTTGTCGCGCGTACAGACCCGATCCTCTCGACCCCGGGGGGCTGGGGGCTGAGGAATCCGGAACCGAAAAGACCGGGTCAACGCACATAAGTCTTTTCGCAATGCAGGGCGGCAGGCGCTGGGCGGAAAAGCGGCGATACTATGATTCCTGCTAACGATCCCGTGACGGTTCGTCGCGACAGAGTTCCACCGTTGCGTGTGTTCCGATTCGCGCAGGATTCGACGGGTTGCACCCAGAGCCCTTCAAAGAGCCCTCGAGAGCCCCTTGCGGCGGGGAACAGTTGGCGCAATCATGGGATTGTCATGATCCGCGGTTCCGGGGACGGTTTTCGCGGGCGCGATCATGTCGTGCGATGAGGAGGCGCCCCATGAGTCTGACGTCGGAGGATGCCGATCCGAGTGAGCAGCGCGCGGCGGCGCGTCCCGTCGCTGCAAATGCGCAGCCGAACCAGGTGACCTTCAACCGGCTCGAACTGCGCCGAATTCTCAACCTCTACGGCCGCATGGTCGCCGACGGCGAGTGGCGCGACTATGCCATCGACTTCCTGAAGGACCGTGCGGTGTTCTCGGTTTATCGCCGCGCCTCGGAAGTGCCGATCTACCGCATCGAGAAGGACCCGCGCCTCGCCCGCAAGCAGGGCATGTACAGCGTGATCTCGGCGACCGGCCTGATCCTGCGCCGCGGCCATGAGCTCGAGCGCGTGCTGCTGGCGATCGATCGCAAGCTGGCGGTGGTGTGACGGGGCTTTCGTAGCCCGGATGGGCGAAGCGACATCCGGGACTCTGCCAATCGTATTCCCGGGTATCGCTTCGCTCACCCGGGCTACGAAGCTTGGCCTTACTTCCCCGGCACCGTGCTGGCGCCCTCGCCGAGCTCGCGCTGCATCATCACCGTGTCCAGCCAGCGGCCGAATTTCAGCCCGACATTGGGATGCGTGCCGATCATCCTGAAGCCGCCCTTGGTGTGCACGCCGATCGAGCCGGCATTGGCGGAATCGCCGATCACCGCGATCATCTGGCGGAAGCCGCGCGCCTCGCACTCGGTGATCAGCCGCTCCAGCAGCAACGAGCCGACGCCGCGGCGATGGAAGGAGGGATCGAGATAGATCGAGTTCTCGACAGTGAAGCGATAGGCCGGCCGCGGCCGGTAGGCGCCGGCATAGGCGTAGCCGGCGACGCGCCCGTCGAGGATGGCGACGAAATAGGGATAGCCGCCGTCGACGAGCGCGCGGTAGCGCCGCGTCATCTCGGCAAGATCGGGCGGTTCCAGCTCGAACGTCGCCGTGCCCTCGCGGACGGCCTGCTGGTAGATGGCGGTGATGGCGGGGAGGTCGGCCTCGAGGGTGGGCCTGATTTCAGGTGCGGACATGGGGAAAGATTAGAGCCTTCCCGCGGCGGCCGGAAGGGGCTCCGGTGTTGCCCCACCCGTCATTGCGAGCGCAGCGAAGCAATCCAGAAATGCATCTGCGGAGGGACTCTGGATTGCTTCGTCGCAAGAGCTCCTCGCAATGACGCGGGGAGGCAGTGGGGCCCAAACAAAAACCCCGGCCTAGTGGCCGGGGTTGGTGTCCGTTCTCTCGTCGCAGTGCTTAGTCGCGCTGGCCGAGGAGCTGCAGGAGCAGCGTGAACAGGTTGATGAAGTTCAGGTACAGCGACAGTGCGCCGGTGATGGCCGCACGCTCTGCGATGTCACCGCCGGCCGAGGCGTAGCCGTAGATGTAGTCGTTCTTCAGCCGCTGGGTATCCCAGGCGGTGAGGCCCGCGAACACCAGCACGCCGACCACGGACACGATGAACTGCAGCATCGAGCTCGCCAGGAACAGGTTCACCAGGCTGGCGATGATGATGCCGATCAGGCCCATGAACAGGAACGAGCCCATCCCGGTCAGGTCACGCTTGGTGGTGTAGCCGTAGAGGCTGAGCGCACCGAAGGTCGCCGCGGTGATGAAGAACACCCGCACGATCGAGGTGTGCGTGAACACCAGGAAGATCGACGACAGCGAGATGCCCATCAGCGCCGAGAACACCCAGAACAGGATCTGGGCGGTCGAGGGTGCCAGACGGTTGATGCCCGCCGAGATCACGAACACCATGGCGAGCGGCGCGAGCATGAACAGCCACTTCAGGGGGCTGACGAACATCGCATAGCCGAACGGCGTCAGGAACAGCTTGCCGACGCGGACGGCTTCCGGGGTCGGAACGTCAGTCACGGCAGCCATGTAGACGCCGAGTGCGGCAAGGCCCGTGATGGCGAGGCCAATGCTCATGTAGTTGTAGATGCGCAGCATGTAGGCGCGCAGACCGGCGTCGACCGTCGCGGCGTCAACACGCCCGGCGGCCCTGCCGAAAGGAGAAGCGTAGTTACGGTCTAGGTCCGACATGGTCGATTCCCGTTGGTTGGCCGGTCCGGCATGAGGGTCGCCATGCCGCCGGTTCGTCAAATTCTATCTCGGATACCGATGYCTGCCGACTAAATTTTGGCTAACAATCGGGGCTCCGAACCCATTCGATATGTGGGAAACTAACACATTCGCTGCAACCGTCCACGCGCGGCTGAATGTCGCCCTTGGCGGCAATCCTGACGCGAACCTGACGCGCAACGCGGTTAATCGCCGGAATCGTGCGATTCCGCACCCGCGCGGCGGCCCGCTACCTTTTGTCACAAATTCCGCAACACCGTGGCGGGCTTTTTGTTCAACGCCAGGAGCGTGCCGGCGAGCCCGAGCCCGACGGTGACGACCAGGGCGGCCACGACCACGCCGGCTGCGCTGCCGGCCTGCCAGACGAAGCTGAGCGTCATCAGCCGCGTCACGATCATCCAGGCGGCGATGCTGCCGGCGATCACGCCGAAGACGGCGGTGGCGAGCCCGATCAGGAGGTATTCGAGCGCATAGGCGCCGAGCAGCCGCAGCCGCGTCGCGCCCAGCGTCTTCAGGATCACCGCATCGTAGACCCGGTGGCGATGGCCGGCGGCGAGCGCCCCGCCCAGCACCAGGATCGCCGAGATCAGGGTCACGGCGCTGGCGCCGCGGATCGCCAGCGCAAGATTGGTCACGACCGAGCCGACCGTCTCCATCACCTCGCGCACGCGCACGCTCGTCACCGTCGGATAGGTGTCGGCGACCTGCTTGATGATCCTGCCGTCGCCTTCGGCGTTGCCGCCGGCTACGGTCAGCGTCGCGATGTGGGTGTGCGGCGCGCCCTTGAAGGCGTTGGGCGAGAACACCAGGACGAAATTGATGCCGAGGCCCTGCCAGTCGATGTTGCGCAGATTGCTGATCTTCGCCGGGATGTCGCGGCCGAGCACGTTGACCACGACCTCGTCGCCGAGCTTGAGGCCGAGCCCGTCGGCGATCTTCTTCTCCATCGAGACCAGCGGCGGGCCGGAATAGTCCGCGCTCCACCACGCGCCCTCGACCACCTTGGAGCCCTTCGGCAGCTCGGCGGTATAGGTGAGGCCGCGGTCGCTTTGCAGCACCCACTCGGAATCGGTCGTCGGCTTGAGCTCTTCGGCGCGGACGCCGCGCGCGGCGACGATGCGCCCGCGCAGCATCGGCACGTCCTCGACCTTGGCGCCGGGCGCGATCTGGCGCAGATAGCCGTCGAACTGCACCGCCTGCGTGCTCGGAATGTCGATGAAGAAGAACGACGGCGCCTGATCTGGCAGGGCCGCGAGGAACTGCCGGCGCAGATTGCCGTCGATCTGGGTGATGGTGACGAGCACGGCGAGCCCGAGGCCGAGCGAGAGCACGACCGAAGGCGTCAGCGCGCCCGGCCGGTGGATGTTGGCGATCGCAAGTCGCAGCATCGGCAGGCGCGTCCGCGGCAACCGCCGCGCGATCGTCATCAGCAGGGCGGCGATGCCGCGCAGCAGCGCGAACACGACGACCGAGGACGCCACGAACACCGCGGCGATGCGCTTGTCGAAGGACAGGCCGATCACGACCGCGACGAGCAGGGCGATCACGACGCCCATGAACGCGAGATAGCTCCAGCGCGGCCGGTGCCATTCGGAGCTGATGGTGTCGCGGAACAATGCGGCGACCGGCACGTCATGCACCCGTCCGAGCGGCCACAGGCCGAAGGCGAGCGCGGTCAACAGGCCGTAGACGAAGGACAGCGCGAGCTCGTCGGCGTGCACGGCCGGCACCACCGGCAGCGGCAACAGCTTGCCGAACAGCCCGACGATGGCGAAGGGCATGGCGGCGCCGAGCGCAAGCCCGATCACGGACCCGATCGCTGCCAGCAGGACGACCTGGGCGAGATAGATGCCGAACACGTCGCGGCCCGTGGCGCCGACGGCCTTGAAGGCCGCGATCACCTCGAGCTTCCGGTCGATATGGCTCTTCACCGCGTTGGCGACGCCGACACCGCCAACCAGC
>NZ_JBFUES010000467.1:0-5719 GCF_056403875.1 Bradyrhizobium sp. P2_E8 | reverse complement strand
CACCTGTCGTGGCGCTAGCAGTGCTGACGTTCTGGAAGTGAGGCCGCCTCAGGTGGCGGTCAGTTTCAAGCTGGCGGGCCTACTCTTGGGCGCGATCACCCTGGACGGCGAGCAGCTCTCTGATCCTCGCCACCTTCTCTTTGGCGCTGCTCGGTCCCTCTATGGTCTTCCGGATGTCCTCGACCAGGCCCTCTAATCTCAGTCGATGCGCGCGGTCAGCTTCGCGGCGGCTGGCATCGGCAATCTCATCGAGAGCAACCATACGGCGAGTATTGCCGATTTTTCCCGATGCGTCAAAGCGCCGTCGGCGGTCCCTAGCCTGAACGGCTCTTCAAAAGGCCGCCCCCAGCCTTTGCTCATGTCGTGCTTCAGTACCCCCTGACGGCAAGCGGCGAATTGCCCCGATCGAAGTCAGGCCGGATATCTGCGCCGCGGCTGCCACAGCCTATACAGACGAACCGCGGCTCGAGATCGGAGAGCCGCGTCTCGTCAGTCCGCCGGTCGGCGTCGAGAGCAACATGATCGCCGCAGTGGCAATAGACCAATACCCCGCGCACGCCCATTTCGCGCATCTCGCCAAATGTGATTTTCATCTGCCGGCCGTCGGCGTGCGTAGGCGTGTGGCGCGTAGTTCGAGGCATACCACCATCGAAACGCGACGCGGGCGAGAGTCAAATTGTCGATTACTGGTGGCTCCGAAAGTGCGTAAGCTACAGCCCGTCGTGTATCAGGCGGTCGGCTTTTTCATGGATTTGTGAACTGCTTCACAACGCGCGGGCGTCGGCCTTTTCTATGTTCCCTCGGCCTACGCAGTCGCGATCGACACAAGAGGGGATGTTCATGAAGCTTATTCTTTCAATCCTCATGATTTTTCCGGCGAGCGCTTTCGCTAACGATTGTCCCGGATTCTTAAACTACGTGAAGGCCAATTCGCAGCTAAAACGGTACAATAACAGTCAGATTCAGTGCTTTATGACTAAGCCGCCCAAGCAGCACACCGCACTATTCACTTTATCATCCGGCAACGTGACCGTCTCTTGCACCGTCTCGGGATCTTATCCCTACCGACAATTGTCCTGCTCTGACGGCGGCCAAAGCTTCGGAAGGTCGCTCAACAACTAAGCCCTCGGTCAAGCACCGACGCGAAGCTTGCCGCAAATTGTCGATTCCTAGCGGTTTGTAAGACAGAGCTACTGCCGGTCGTGGGTCCCAAGGATCGCCACAGCACCCAGGCCGATCATTGCTAGCAGCAGCACGATGACGATCGCGCCCACAAGCCCCAGCACCGCACCAATCATCGGGCCGCCCCCAGGGCGCGACGGATTGTACGTTCGTTTGTACGTTCGGCTGGAGACTAAGTAGTTTATTTTGTTGATGTTTTGGCGGAAGGGGTGGGATTCGAACCCACGGTACCCTTGCGGGCACGCCGGTTTTCAAGACCGGTGCCTTAAACCACTCGGCCACCCTTCCAAACCCGGAATTGCTGTCGCTTAACGTAGTCGACGGCGCATGGCAACGCGAAGTTAGGCCCGTCGAAGCAAGCCTGCCCCCTCGCCTGGCCGGTCTGTCAGGCGAGCGTCAGCCTGGTCCTCTAACCT
Source organism: Bradyrhizobium sp. P2_E8 (assembly GCF_056403875.1). Taxonomy (NCBI): domain Bacteria; kingdom Pseudomonadati; phylum Pseudomonadota; class Alphaproteobacteria; order Hyphomicrobiales; family Nitrobacteraceae; genus Bradyrhizobium; species Bradyrhizobium sp. P2_E8. The sequence continues at coordinate 4,121 of NZ_JBFUES010000467.1, read as the reverse complement.
GGCAACAGGCTCGGCCGCCGACAGCGCGCCCTGCCCTCAGCAATCCCGGACACTGGCGACATCTCCCAGGGCGTCGCTGGTTGCGAGGCCCGGTTGGAGTCGTCTCCATCTCCGGGCCTCGTTTGCTGGTACCCAAAAGAAAACGCGGCGCCCGATGGGAGCGCCGCGCGAAGTTCGTTGATTGTTGCGCTGGCTCAGTAGCCGCAGGACGCGCAGCCCATCTGCACCGGGGCGTAATAGGAATAGCCCGGCGAGACCATCTCGACGCGTTGGCGCGTGGCGTATTGCGGCGGGATGCGTTCGTATTGGACGCTGGGCGGGGCGACCATCACGGTCTGCGGCACCATCACGGTGCGGTACTGCGCCGGCGTGCGATGCGCGACCACGGAGCCCGGCGAAACCATCACGGTCTCATCGACGGTGCGGTATTGCGGCTGCACATATTGCTGCTGATAGCAGGTCGTGCACGGCGGCGGCGTGTAGCAATTGTGGCAGCCGGCGGAGGCTGCGCCCGTCATCGAAATCGCGGCGACGACTGTTGAGAAAACGACAGCAAGAGTACGAGACATTATTGCGGTGCCCCAGTTGCCCGAAATGGATTTGCGAAGGTCGCAAGCAGTATACGCCGCAAGATCCAGGGCTGCCGAACTTCGTGGAGGCATCCTTAATGCGAACGGCCGGCTTTCGCCGGCCGTTCAGGACTCATTGACCATGCACGCGAGGCGCGAACGGTGGAGCGCTCAGTTCGAGCGCCGCTTCACCTCGCGCACTGCACCGCGCGCGGCGCTGGTGGTGAGCGCAGCATAGGCCTGGAGCGCGGTGGAGACATTGCGTTTGCGGCCCGTCGCCTGCCAAGCGGCATCGCCCTTCGCCTCTTCCGCTGCACGGCGGCTCGCGAGTTCCTCGTCGGAGACCTCCAGCGTGATGCTGCGGTTCGGAATGTCGATCGCGATACGGTCGCCGGTCCGCACCAGGCCGATGTTGCCGCCTTCGGCGGCTTCCGGCGACAGATGGCCGATCGACAGGCCGGACGAGCCGCCCGAGAAGCGTCCGTCGGTGACGAGCGCGCAGGCTTTGCCGAGGCCCATCGATTTCAGATAGCTGGTCGGATACAGCATTTCCTGCATGCCGGGGCCGCCACGCGGGCCTTCGTAAATGATGACCACGACCTCGCCGGCGACGACCTTGCCGCCCAGGATGCCGTCGACGGCCGCGTCCTGGCTCTCGAATACGCGCGCCGGGCCGGTGAATTTCAGGATCGAGGCATCGACGCCGGCGGTCTTCACGATGCAGCCGTCCTGCGCGAGATTGCCGTAGAGCACGGCGAGACCGCCATCCTTGCTGAAGGCGTGCTCGAGATCGCGCACGACGCCCTTTTCGCGATCGGCATCGAGCTCGTCGTAGCGACGCTCCTGGCTGAAGGCGACTTGCGTCGGGATGCCGCCGGGCGAAGCGCGGAAGAAGGTGCGCACCGCATCGCTCTTGGTGCGCTTGATGTCCCAGCGCTCCAGCGCGTCGGCCATCGTCGGCGCATGCACGGTCGAGACCGACGTGTCGATCAGGCCGGCGCGATCGAGCTCGCCCAGAATGCCCATGATGCCGCCGGCGCGGTGCACGTCCTCGACATGCACGTCGGCGACCGACGGTGCGACCTTGCACAGCACGGGCACGCGCCGCGACAGCCGGTCGATATCCTGCATGGTGAACGCGACCTGCCCTTCATGGGCGGCGGCGAGCAGATGCAGCACCGTGTTGGTCGAACCGCCCATCGCGATGTCGAGCGTCATCGCGTTTTCGAACGCCTTGAAGTTGGCGACGTTGCGCGGCAGCACCGAGGCATCGTCCTGCTCGTAGTAGCGGCGGACGAGATCGACGATGGTGTGGCCGGCCTCGACGAACAGGCGCTTGCGATCGGCGTGGGTCGCGACCACCGAGCCGTTGCCGGGCAGCGCGAGGCCGAGCGCCTCGGTCAGGCAGTTCATCGAATTGGCCGTGAACATGCCCGAGCAGGAGCCGCAGGTCGGGCACGCCGAGCGCTCGATCACCTTGACGTCCTCGTCGCTGACCTTGGAGTCGGCCGCGGCGACCATGGCGTCGATGAGGTCGACGGCCTTGGTCTTGCCCTGGAGCTTGACCTTGCCGGCCTCCATCGGCCCGCCCGAGACGAACACGGCGGGGATGTTGAGCCGCAGCGCCGCCATCAGCATGCCGGGCGTGATCTTGTCGCAATTGGAGATGCAGACGAGGCCATCGGCGCAATGGGCGTTGGCCATGTACTCGACGCTGTCGGCGATCAGCTCGCGCGACGGCAGGCTGTAGAGCATGCCGTCATGGCCCATGGCGATGCCGTCGTCCACCGCGATGGTGTTGAATTCCTTGGCGACGCCACCGGCCTGCTCGATCTCGCGGGCGACGAGCTGGCCGAGGTCCTTCAGATGGACGTGGCCGGGCACGAACTGGGTGAAGGAGTTGACCACCGCGATGATCGGCTTGCCAAAGTCAGCATCCTTCATGCCCGTCGCGCGCCAGAGGCCGCGGGCACCCGCCATGTTGCGGCCGTGGGTGGTGGTGCGGGAGCGATAGGCTGGCATGGCGGTTTCCGTCCTCGGTTTGGGTGCCTGGGCGGGAAAATATGGAGCCGCCTCAGGCCTTTCCGGCCGGATAGCGCACGGGGTGGGTTGGTGCAACGGGAACTTGGCTTGGACAGGGCCGGATCGGCCTTTCGCAGGCCTCCCCTGCTCCCGGCGCGGGCGACTGCAAGGTCGCGTCAGCGCCGGACAGACGCTGTAGCTAGCGCTTCGGCTTGGGCAGCACAATTCTACCCTGGGAGGCAATGCCACCCCACTTGGCGGACCAGCCGATTTCCGAGGCCGAGGATGGCTCAATGCTTGTCTGACCTCGGGCGCCTTGCAATGCAAACAGGGCGCCCTGGGGATCGACACACCGTGCGATCCAGCAGCCATCGGGCAATTCGATCGGACCCTGGAGGATCCGACCTCCGCCAGCATTCACATGTTTTGTGGCAGCACCGATGTCGTCGACATTGAAGTAATGCAGCCAGCTCGGCTGCGCCACGCTCGGAAGTTTCGTGAGCATTCCGCCGACAGTCTGCCCACCCGCCGAAAACAGTTGATACCAGGCCGCTGGTTCGCTTTGAGCGTCGGCCTTCTGCCAACCGAATAATTCTCTGTAGAAATCGAAGATCACGGTCCGGTCGGCGGCCAGTAACTCATGCCAGCCTACGCGCCCCGGCTCGTCCAGCTGGCCCGGTTTCCGTCGGCCATATGCTGGTTCTTGGATCAGTCCGAACGTCGCCTCCTGCGGATCGGCAACGACTGCTATGCGGCCAATATTGGTGTCGGTCGGCGGCACAAGGATCGCACCTCCAAGACGCCTGATCTGAGCGGCGGTTGCGTCCAGGTCGTCGACGGCGACGTATCCCATCCATCTCGGCGTCGCCCCCAATCTCCGCCCCTCTTGCGGGATATCCATAAGTCCGCCCAGCGGAGCGCCGCCGCTACGAAGCACCATGTAAGGCAGTTCCGGGGTCGATTCATCCTTCACGCCCCAGCCGACGGCCTTGCGATAAAATGCGCCCGCCGCTGCGACATCCGTGGTCAGAAGTTCATACCAAGCGAAACGCCCTGATCGATCTGCCACGCCGATCTCCGTTCAAGATTCGATGCGCTTGCGGCACTGCACCAAGCTGCACGCGCACCAAAAGCGTGGATCGTTGATGCGTTGTCTCAACTGGCCATGCCCATTGGCCGTTCATGAAGATGAATACATCCTGAACGTCCGGCGCCGCGCTTTTGTGCGCGTAATCGTTGCTCGCGTTATTTCCTGGGCGTAGACTTACCGCGGCTGGGATGTTTCTTGCAATGCTCGGAGGTTCGACCATGCGGCAGGCGAGGAAGACTTCTCAAGGGAAGAAGCGAGCAACCAAAGTCGCCGTGCCGGCGTTAGGAGCCGCAGGGTTGACGTTCTCGCTGGCGGGAGGCGCATCGGCGTCCGCCGTGCCGGCACCCGACGCACAACAATTGCCGCCCTTTGGAACGGGTCAGGCAATCACGCTCGATGAAGAGGAAATGGCTGACGTCAGCCTAGCCACCTTCCATCTC
>NZ_JBFUES010000466.1:0-5730 GCF_056403875.1 Bradyrhizobium sp. P2_E8 | reverse complement strand
TCGGGCTTCAGCCAGTGCACGTCCCGGGTCTTCTTCGGCGCGTTCTTGCCGCCGAACGGGCTGTCCTTGGCCTCCATGGCCTTAAGGGACGGCATGATGCGCTTGACCTTGTCGGCGCCGAAACCGGTACCGACCATACCGACGAAGGCGAGGTGATCGCCACGATGCACACCGGCCATCAGCGAGCGGAATTTGCCGTTGGTGGTCTTCCAGCCGCCGATCACGACCTCATGCCCGGCCCGGCATTTTGCCTTGATCCAGCTCTCCGTCCGCCCCGATCGGTACGGCGCGTCCAGCTTCTTCGACACCACGCCTTCAAGCTCGAGCTTGCAGGCCGATTGCAGCACGGCGTCGCCGCCGCTCTCGAAATGCTCGACATAGCGGATCTGGTTCGATTTCCGCTTGCGCTGCTCCAGCAATTCCCTGAGCCGCGCCTTGCGCTCCCCGAGCGGAAGGCGACGATAGTCGCGGCTATCGGCGAACAGGAGATCGAAGGCAAAGAAGATGAGGTCCTCGGTCTTGCCATCCGACAGCGCGGCCTGGAGCGAGGAAAAGTTCGGCGCGCCATTGTGGTCGAGCGCGACGATCTCGCCGTCGATCATGGCCTCCGGCAGCGCGTTCGCCTCCTTCGCGATGGAGGCGAACTTGTCGGTCCAGTCGAGACCCTTGCGAGTCTTCAGCGTCGCCTTGCCGTCCTCGATACGGAGCTGGACGCGGTAGCCGTCGAACTTGATCTCGTGGCACCAGCCGTCGCCGGCCGGCGGACGCTCGACCGGCGTGCAGAGCTGCGGCGCGACGAAATCCGGCATCTCCGAGACCGTTTTGGCATTCGCAGCGGTCGTGGCTCTCTTCTTTGCAGCCTTGCCGGCCTTCAATGCCGCGCGTGGCGCCGGCGCGACGGTCCGCCCCTTCGTCTCCTCGACGCGGTTGGACTGCCACACCGCATCGGCCTTGCTCTTGGTGCCCTTCGCCAGCATGAACGGCTTTGGCGCGCGGCCTTTGCCTTCGGCGATCTGCGCCATTGCGCGGCCGGAGGCGACCGACTTGTCCTCGGCAAGGATGTCCTCGCTCTCACGGGCATATTCGTCGCGATGCTTGATCAGCAGCCAGTTGGTGCGCTTGCCGCCATCGCGATCGTTGCGCATGCGGACCAGCACCCAGCTTCCGTGCAGCTTCTCGCCGTGCAGCGTGAACTTCAGGTCACCTTTCTTGAAGCCACGTTCGGGGTCCTCGGCCTCCCAGGTGCCGCGGTCCCACAGCATGACCGTGCCGCCGCCATATTGCCCTTCCGGAATCGTTCCTTCGAAATCGCCATAGTCGAGCGGATGGTCCTCGACCTCGACCGCCAGCCGCTTGTCGTGCGGATCGAGCGAGGGCCCCTTCGTCACCGCCCAGGACTTGAAGACGCCATCGAACTCGAGCCGGAAATCGTAGTGCAGCCGGGTGGCGTCATGCTTCTGGATCACGAAACGCCGCTGTTTCGAGGAGGCTACCGCGGCCTCGCCGGAGGGCTCGGGCGTCTTCTCGAAGTCCCGCTTCTGTCGATAGGTGGAGAGTTTTCGCAGCACGACCGGTCCCGCATTTCTTTCGGCTTCGAGCCTATCACGGCAAAAGTCCCACCCGGAACCAAAACCCGACGGGCCGGTTGGAGTTCCAAAATGCCTTGAAAACGCTGGAGAATGGAATGGCCCCCCGCGCCTATTGGAAGGGAACGTTGAAGCTGTCGCTGGTCAATTGCCCGGTCGTGCTCTATCCCGCAACGACCGCCGCCGAGAAGACCCGGTTTCACATGATCAACCGCGAGACGGGCAATCGCCTCAAGCAGCAAATGATCGATTCGGAAACCGGCGACGTCGTCGAGGATGGCGAGAAGGCCCGCGGCTACGAGCTGCGCAAGGGCAAATATGTCGAGATCGAGAAGGAGGAGCTCGAGGCGGTCCAGATCGAGAGCAACCACACCATCGACATCGAGAGCTTCGTCCCCCGGGACGAGATCGACAGGCGCTATCTCAATCACCCCTATTACGTCGCCCCTGACGGCAAGGCCGCGCTCGACGCCTTCGCCGTGATCCGCGATGCCATGAAGGACGAGGAGCGCGTGGCGCTCGCAAAAATCGTGCTTACCAACCGCGAGCACATCATCGCGATCGAGCCGCTCGGCAAGGGCCTGCTCGGCACCACGCTACGCTTCCCTTATGAGCTCCGCGACGAGGACCAGTTCTTCGACGACATCAAGAGCCCGAAGATCACCAAGGACATGGTCGAGCTCGCCGGTCACATCCTGCACACCAAGGCTGCGCATTTCGATCCGAGCAAGTTCAAGGACGAATACGAGACCGCGCTGAAGGCGCTGGTGAAGCGGAAGGCGAGCGGCAAAACAATCGAGCCGCCGGAGCCGGAGGAGCGGCCTAGCAATGTCGTCAGCCTGATGGATGCGCTGAAGCAGAGCCTGAAGGGGCGCGGGGGAGGACGGACGTCGGCCAAACCGCATGGGCGGCGGACGACAGGGCGGCATCGCAGCGCGAAGAAGACGCATAGGTCTGCGGCAAGGCATCGCAAGGCGAGCTAATTGCTCGGTCATTGCGAGCGCAGCGAAGCAATCTAGAATCTTTCCGCGGAGACAGCCTGGATTGCTTCGCTACGCTCGCAATGACGATGTTGATGCAGGCTCGCCACAATATCAGTCGTCATGCCCGGGCTTGTCCCGGGTGTCCACGTCTATCCCGCGCGCAGAGGGCGCGGATGGCCGGGTCGAGCCCGGCCATGACGAGTGTGCCCCAAGCGAGCCCCGCGCATTGCTGCTCGACCRCCTAATCCCCCGCCTTCAGGCGGTACCCGATCCCCGTCTCCGTCAACACATATTGCGGACGTTCCGGATCGGCCTCGATCTTCTGGCGGAGCTGGCGGACATAGACGCGCAGATATTGCGCATCGGTCAGCTCGTCCCAGAGCTCCTTGAGCAGGAAGCGGTGGGTCAGCACTTTGCCGGCGTGTTGCACCAGCACGCGCAGGAGATCATACTCCTTCGGCGACAACTTCACCTCGCGCTCGCCGACCTTGACGATGCGGCGGACGAGATCGACGGAGAGGTCGCCGGTGCGAAACACCGGGCGCTCGCCCTGGACCTGGAGCTGGTGCCGCAGCGCGGCGCGCAGGCGCGCCAGCAGCTCGTCCATGCCGAACGGCTTGGTCAGGTAGTCGTCAGCGCCGAGATCGAGCGCCTGCACCTTGCCCGCCTCGTCGCCCCGGCTCGACAGCACCACGATCGGCACGGCCTCGTTGCGGGCCCGGATGGTGCGGAGCAGCTCGTGCCCCTGGATGTCGGGCAGGCCGAGATCGAGGATGATCAGTGCCGGCTCCTCGGTGAGCTTTTCCAGCGCAATCTTGCCGTTGGACGCTTCCAGGATCTCATAGCCCTGCGTCGTCAGTCCCATCCGCAGCAATTTGCGGATCGGGGGTTCGTCGTCGATGACCAGAACCTTGATCGGGGCGGCACTCATGCGGCGGTATCCAATGCGTGGGTCTGTGCCGGAACGGGCAGACGGATGGTGAGGACCGCGCCGCTCCGGTCGCTGCGGTTGGCGGCCGAGATCGTGCCGTGCATTGCCTCGACGAAACCACGGGAGATGGCGAGGCCGAGCCCGGTGCCGGGACGGACGTGATCGCCCTTCTGCACGCGATAGAATTTGTCGAACACGCTCTCGACCTCGTCCGGCGGAATACCGCTGCCCTCGTCCGCGATCTGGAGCACCACTTGATCTCGCTCGCGCTGGCTCTTGATGGAGATCGTCGTCTCTGCCGGCGAATACTTCGCGGCGTTGTCGAGCAGGTTGAACAGCACCTGCTCGAACAGCACGGCGTCGAGCTGCAGCATCGGCAGATCGGCGGCCAGCACCAGCTCAACCTTGTGCGCGGTCAGGATCTTGGCTGCCCGCCGGAGCGCGCTGCCGACGATCTCGCCGAGATCGTGCAGCGCCGTGTTGGGCACGATGGCGCCGGATTCAAGTTTCGTCATGTCGAGCAGATTGGCGATGAAACGGTTGAGCCGCTCGGATTCGTCGATCACGGTGGCCAGCAGGTCGCGCTTCTCGGTGTCGGACAGCGCGCCGGCAAGATCGCGCATGGTGGAGGCCGCCCCCAGCACGGAGGCGAGCGGCGTCTTCAGATCATGCGAGATCGACGTCAGCAGCGCCGAGCGCAGCCGCTCGGATTCGACGGTGCGCTTGACGCGGTCCATGTCCTCGACCAGCAGCACGCGCTCGATCGCGAGCGCGCCCTGGTCGACCAGCGCATCCAGCAGCCGGCGCTGGTCCGGCGTCAGCAGCGGGCCGGTGCGGTCGTTGTCGATGCCGATCACCCCGATCGGGCCGCGTCCGGTGCGCATCGGCAGGAACAGCCGTTTTGCACCCGGCAGCGTATCGGAGCCGCGGCCGGCCGGGCGATCATTGCTCCAGGCCCAGTTGGCGGCGGCAAGGTCCGCCTGATCGAGCTGGTCCTCCGGCGGATAGCCGGACTTCACCGTGAGCAGCCCGTCCTCCGGCAACAACAGCACCACGCGAACCTTCAGCATCAGCGCGATCTGATAGGCGGTCGCCCACAAGACATCGTCGAGCGTGGCCGTGCCGGCGAGCTTGCGGCTGAAAGCATAAAGCTGCTCGGTGGTCCTGATGCGGCCGATCGCGGTGTCGGCCTGTGTGCGCACGCGCGCGGCGACGTTTGAGACGATCATCGCCACCACCATGAACAGCACGAAGGCGGCGACGTTGGTCGGATCGGTGATCGTGAAGGTGTAGATCGGCGGCAGGAAGAAGAAATTATAGAACAGCGAGGCCGCGACCGTGGCAAGCAGCGACGGCCACAGGCCATAGCGGACCGCGACCGCCACCACCGCCGTGAGCAGCACGAGGTCCACGTTCTCGATGCCGAACCGGGGCTGGATCAGCTCGGCGGCGCCGAGACCGACCAGCACGATGCCGAGCGCCTTCAGATACGGCAGCGGATTGAACGGCTCCGTCCGCGCCGCGGTTTGCACCGCGGTCTTGGGCGCCGCCTCGCCCGGCACATCGTCGCCGGCGATGACATGAACCGTGATATTGCCGGCACGGCGCACCAGGTCATGCACGACGGAGCCGCGCGTGATCTCGAACCAGCGCGAGCGCGTCGACTTGCCGATCACGATCTGCGTGACGTTGTTGCCTTGTGCGAAATTGACGACGTCGTCGGCGATGCGGCGGCCGACGGCAGGAATCGTCAGCGCCTCGCCGCCCAGCGATTCCGCCAGCCGCAGCGTATCGGCGAGCCGGTCGCGCTCGTCGTCGGAAAGCTGGAGCGAGCGCCGGGTCTCGATCGAGATCGCGGTGAACGGCGCGTGCAGCCGGTCGGCCAGCCGCTTGGTATAGCGCACGAGGCCAGCGGCGCGCGGGTCATCGCTGACACAGACGAGAATGCGCTCGCCTGCGGCCCAGGGACCGGCGATGGCGTTCGCCTGCATGTGGGTGAGGAGCTGCTCGTCGACCCGCTCGGCCGTGCGACGCAGCGCGAGTTCGCGCAGCGCGGTGAGATTGCCCGGCGAAAAATAGTGTTCCAGTGCCCGCTCGGCCTGCTTCGGGACGTAGACCTTGCCCTCCCTCAGCCGCTGGATCAGATCGTCGGGCGTGAGGTCGATCAGCTCGATCGCATCGGCGCGGTCGAAGATCGAATCCGGCACCGTCTCGCGCACCCGGACATGGG
>NZ_JBFUES010000465.1:0-5735 GCF_056403875.1 Bradyrhizobium sp. P2_E8 | reverse complement strand
TTTCGGAGAGATGCTCGAGCCGCTGTTCGGCGAGAGCGCACCAGCGTGCCGCGATCTCACGGCTACCGGCCGCGCCGCGAACAAACTCGCGAACAGACTCTTGGCGATGTGTCATGATCCAGCCCGTCAGGAGAAAAATACGGACGCGGGGACGCAACGCACACGAATCAATTTAGACGCGACATGAATATTTTGTGGAAAAGTTTTGACTTGTCCAGCAACGACACTTCGCTCGTCGTGAAATACCGTAGTCGTGCGGAGATTTGCTGTGTTTTCGAGTCAAGCTTCGCACAAGCATAGCGGGCGTGCGGGATGCCGGCCCACCGATGGCGATGAACGCAAACGCGATCATTCAACCGGAAGCTGATCCCAAATACGGCCTCAAGGAATCGGAAGCCCGAAAAGAAAAGACCCGTCCGGGGGGACAACCGGACGGGTCGAGCCATATGGGCGCTTGGGGTGGATGGGCGCTCGCGCCTGATATGACTGATGGGGAGGGATGACCGCTCCCACATAATTTGGTCGTGGCAGCCGGCCGAACGTTCAATGCGGCGTTCGATTATTTAACCTTCGGCCCGCGCGCAAAGTTGCCGCAGCGCCTATCGCCGCGCCGGCCTATCCGCCTGAGAAATCGTGGATTTATCATCCGTGCTCGACAGCGAGGGCTGCTCGATCGCCCGAATGCCGGGCTCGTCGCGGCGAGGCTGCCCATCTTCACGTTTTGTTGTACCGGACGCAGCCGCCACCGGCGTCGCACTGTTGGCGGGAACGGCCATGACCGCGGCAAACGCATCGGCCTCGCCGTCGCCGAACAGATCATCACGCCCGGGTGAGCCGAGATCGCGCGCGGTCTTCGCAAGCGTCATGCGCAGCGCTTCCGGCTTGAGCGCGTAGTTGCGCTCGAGCAGCAGCGCCGCGACGCCGGAGACATAGGCCGCCGAGAACGAGGTTCCCGACGTCATCTGGTATTTGCCCTCGGGCGCCGGCAGGAAGATGTCGACGCCGGGCGCCGCCAGCGCGATGTAGTTGCCGCGGTTGGAGGCGGTGAACAGCTTGTCCTGCTGGTCGGTCGCGCTGACTGCAATCACGTTGGGATTGGCGGCGGGATAGAGCGGCGGCGATTTCGCACCCGCATTGCCGGCGGCCGCGATCAGCACGAGGCCGCGCGCGGCGGTCGCCGCGATGGCCCGCTCGATCACGGCATCCTTCGGACCGGCAAAGCTCATATTGACGATCTGCGCGCCATGCTCGGCGGCGTAGTTCAGCGAGCGCAGGACGATATAGGACGAACTCTCGGCGCCGCCCGTGGTGCCGCCGAAGGCGCGGATCGCGATGATGCGCGCCTCGGGCGCGCTGCCCATCAGCCGGGCATGCGCCACGATCGCCCCGGCGATGCCGGTGCCGTGAATATGCGGGCCGTCGGCGCTGCCGAGCGCGTCGAAATTGTCGGCGATGGAATTGGCGAGCTCGGGATGCTTGGCGTCGATGCCGGAGTCGATCACGGCAACCGTCACGTTGGCGCCGTGCGCCAGCGTGTGCGCCTGCGGAAGGCGAAGCCGGGCCAGCACGTATTGCGCCGGATCGCCCTCGGTCGGCACGGAGGATTTCTGGTCCTGGAGCACGTAGCGGAAGTTGGGCTGGACCGAGCGCACGCTGCCGTCGGCGGCGAACTCGCGCCGCACCGTCTCGGCGGGGCGGCCGTCGGTGATGCGAAACAGGCCGAAGGTCGCCCCGATCAGCGGGAAGTTCTCGGACGCGATGCGCGCGAGGCCGTGGCGACGCGCGAGCTGGTCGGCTTCGGCCACCGACAGCGCGCCGTCGATCTCGGCGACGAATTCGCCTGCGAAGATGCGCTGGTTCAGCGCAACGGGTGTGTTGTTGCCGCGCCCCTTGCTCGCGCTCTTCTTGCCGGACTTGCCGGCGCCGTCACCGCCTGCATTTGGCTGCGCCAGGCATTCGCCGTCGGCGTCGCGGTAGGGTGCCGTGCAGGACGGATAGAGGTTCGGCGAGTAGCGCGCATAAGGCAGCACCGGCGCCGCCGGCCCCATCCGGGGCGAAGGAATACGCGCAGTCGTCATCGTGCGCGGGCCGCGATCGATGCTCACTGCCCGCGCAGCGACGCTGGGAGAGATGGTCGGCGTGCGCGAGGGGACGCTGATCGTGGGCGTGCGCATGATCGCCTGCGCCTGCGCGACCTCGACGCCGAGACAGGCGGCGAGCAGCAGCGCGGCTCCGACGGACGAAGCGTAGGCCCCGGCTCGCAACTTACTCTCGGACTTGCGCGTCATCGGTTCAGCGGCGCCTTACGGCGCCGCGACGGCGAGGTTGACGACCTTCTCGCGCTGCATCCTGCCGAGCAGCGAGGCGAGCTCGTCCTGGCTCATCGCCTTGTCGAACTGGAGGCGGAACATGCCGCCCTTGGCATCCCCGATGATCGAGGCCTGGTAGCTGTCGAGCAGCGCCGTGATCTCGGCAACCCGCGCCTCGGGCGTGAAGCGCACCAGCGCGCGCGCCGGTGCAACCGCAGTCCCAAGCTCGCGCGTGATCGGCGCACTGGTCGAAAGCGAAGCGGTCTGGAAAGTCGTGGGCTGGGTCTTCATCAGCACCGCGCCGATGATGCCGGCCTGAAGCACGAGCGCGACGGCACCGAGGCTCCCCGACCAGGCCAGCGTCCGCGGCGACAGGCTCGCGAAGAAGGTCGAGATGCGCGCCGACAGCGGCAGCGATCCGGTTGCACGCGCCGGCTCGACGTCGATCGCGGTGAACAGCTTCTGCATCGCGCGTGCCGACGGAGCACCCAGGCTCTCGTTCAGATGGATGGTCTCTTCGTACTCGCCGCGGATCGCGGCATATTGCTTGGCGAGCTCGGGATCACGCGCCAGCGCTTCCTCGACGCGGCGTGCGTCGCGCGCGTTCAGCGTGCCGGCCGCGTGCCACGGCAGAAGCAGTTCAATCTCACTGGGCTCTTGCTCCAGCATCTTCTTGCTCAAAGCCATCATGGCCAGCCTCGCTCAACGCCGGCTGCTTTCAGCAGTTCGGCCAGTTTCTTGCGCGCATAGAACAAGCGCGTCTTCACAGTGTTCTCCGGTATCCCGACGATTTCGGCCACCTCTTCCACGGACTTCTCGTGGTAGTAGACAAGATCGACGATTTCCCGGTGTTCCGGCGAGAGGCCCGTCAGACACTCCCGCAACGCTTGACTGGTATCCTTCTTCTGCACCACCGTTTCCGGATCGTCGGACGTATCCTCGATCGCGTTCGCGGCGTCTTCGTCCAACTCAAAATCCTTCCTGCGCCGGAGCGCCGAGAGGGCCTTGAATCGGGTAATGGCCAGCAGCCAGGTGGAAACTGCGGATCGACCCTCGAACTTGCCGGCTTGACGCCAGACGTCGAGAAACACCTCGCTGATGAGGTCTTCCGCCGCCTGCTCGTCCCGTACGAGCCTTAGGCCGAACCTGTAGACCCTGACATGGTGCCGCCCGTACAGCACCTGCATGGCAAGCCGGTCACCCTGAGCGATCCTGGCGATGAGGATCTCGTCCGAAGCCGCCTGTGTCACGCTCAAAGGCCGTCTCGCAAGGTTGGTCGGGTCGATGCAGCGGACGGTTCGACGGCAGGTGCAAAATTGTTCAACCTACCGCAGTCATACGGGAGCTTGTGTAATCTACCCCACATACGCGGATTTTTCCTGCCCCGCCCGCGCGGATTGGCCATTTTGATCCAGATAGGTAACATAATACTGCAACACTTCCCTGCGGAATGCCTGCCCGGGCACGAATGGGYCGACCAAGTTCGGTTCCATAGCAGTCCTGCACGACGTATGTCTCACGAAGCCCTGCTTTGGCTCGACCGCATCGCAAACGATGCCTAATCGCCGGCAAATTTCCCCTGCGACCGACATCACCCTGTTTTGCGCTGCACGGTTCGGATTCGTTTTCAAAGGATACCAAACCTAAAGGCTTGCCACGTAGATTTTTGGGCTGACATCCACCATTGGCGGGACCATGAACACGGCCGCGACGTCCCTTCCCGAGAGGAATGCCGCTGAGGTCGCGGAGCTCGTTCTCGCGCCCGAGGCGGCGGCGCCCGAAGTCCGGGCGCGCCGGGCCCGGCAGCGCCGCCAGATGTATATCGGCCAGGTGGCGAGCTACTCGCTCGGCGCCTCCGTCCTGATGATGTACGCCTATGACGGCGCGATCTCGGTCGACATTGCCTCGCTGTTCTGGTTCGGCGGCCTCCTGATCATCGGCACGTTCACCGTGCTGTCGGAAGCCGGCGTCGGCGACAGATTCACCGACCACTATCTCACAGTCTTCCAGATCTCGGCGCATATGGCGCTGCAATTCGTGTTCCTGCTGTCGGTCCCGACCATCGGCATCGCCTTCATCTGCGTGCTGTTCCTGATCTTCGCCTTCGGCACGCTGCGCATGACCTCGGCGCAGGCGATGATCACCTGGACGCTCGCGGCCACCGGCCTTGCCGCCGTCTTCCTCGCCTCCGACCTGCCGATCGGCATGCCCGTTGCAACGCGGCTCCAGCGGACCGCCTCGATGCTGTGCTTCGTGCTGGTGATCGGCCAGTGCGCCTTCCTCGGCCTGTTCGGCGCCACGCTGCGCAAGATCCTGTACCAGCGCAGCATCGAGCTGAAGGCGGCCTATCAGCGCATCGAGGAGCTGGCCGAGCTCGACGAGCTGACCGGTTCCTACAACCGCCGCTGCATCATGCGGCTGCTCGACACCGAGATGGAGAAGTCGCGGCGGGCATCGACACCTTGCGCGATCGCGCTGATCGATCTCGACTGGTTCAAGCGCATCAACGATGCCCACGGCCATCCCGTCGGCGACGAGGTGCTGCGCACCTTCTCGATCACCATCTTCGCCAACATCCGCCCGTCCGACTGCTTCGGCCGCTACGGCGGCGAGGAATTCCTGCTGTTGCTGCCGGACACCGATGGCGAGGCCGGCTCGCGCATGCTCGAGCGCTTGCGCAGCATCGTCGCCGATCTCGACTGGAGCGCATTCTCCCTGGGCATGCGCGTGACGATTTCCGCGGGCGTGGTGACGCTTCGCGACGTTGATACTGCCGACACGATTCTCGCGCGCGCCGACAGCGCGCTCTATTCCGCCAAGGCGCAAGGGCGCAACCGTATTGCAACGAGCTGACCAATCCATTTTCTCCGGCGTGTGAGAAGCCGCCGCCGGACCGAACGCTCCAGGACAGGGCAATGATATCCAGATCCGCCAGACCATCCGAGAACCTGCTCGAGGAATTGCAGGCTGCGCTCTCGCACGGCACCGTTGCGCGCCGGGTCGAGACGTTACGCCGCGTCACCGATCTGTTCGTGGGCAATGCAGTGGATTACTCCGACGACCACATCCGCGTGTTCGACGACGTGTTCCAGTGCCTGATCGAACAGATCGAGACCTCGGCCAGGACGCTGCTCGCCGACCGCCTCGCACCGATCGCGGCGGCACCGCCGAAGATCATCCGCACGCTCGCGCTCGACGAGGTCATCGAGGTCGCCGGCCCGGTGCTGTCGAAATCGGAACGGCTGGACGAGGCGACGCTGATCGAGATCGCGCGCACGCGGGGCCAGGCGCATCTGAAGGCGATCTCGCTGCGCCGGGTGCTGTCGGAGGCGCTGACCGACGTGCTGGTGACGCGCGGCAACGAGGAGGTGGTGCAATCGACCGTCAGCAATCCCGGCGCGCAGCTTTCCGAGGTCAGTCTCACCG
>NZ_JBFUES010000464.1:0-5752 GCF_056403875.1 Bradyrhizobium sp. P2_E8 | reverse complement strand
GCTCTGCTCAGCTATCTGAACGGCTGCGACCCGAGCGACGCCGGCTCTTTTCCGATTCGCAAAGCCGGACCGATCCGGCACCGGCGCCGAGCAGCATCTGAAACAGTGCCCGGTTGGCCCTGTATCTGGCGGCAGGCCGGCTGGCTTCCGAACTCTGGATCAGCAAGCGGCCGTCGGCCGTGCACAAGTACCACGTCCATCTTCGGCCGCGCTTTCTCAAGTGGGTCTCGAAAACAGCGAAGTGGTCTGCCATCGCCACTCTCAAACCGTCAGGGGGACTTCCATTGTAATGAGCTGCACAGAGAACGCTTCGAGGAAAAGTTTTGAACGCTGGAACAATTGGAGGTAGCCTCTAGAGTTGAGGCTCGAATTTCTGGACGAAAGCAATACTGTGAGCCTGGCCAGCTCACCATAAGCTATTTCGGTGACCTGAGCTTGTGCGGAAGCGCGTCCCTCCGCATCGCTCAAATTTACGGCGGCGCCCGAATGTCATTCGCCCCTGACAATATCGCGCTTTTCATCGATGGCGCCAATCTGTACGCCACCGCCAAGACATTGGGTTTCGACATCGACTACAAGCCCTTCTGCAGGAATTCCAGGGCCGCGCCACGCTGCTGCGCGCCTTCTACTACACGGCGGTCATCGAGGATCAGGAATATTCCTCGATCCGACCGCTGATCGACTGGCTCGACTACAACGGCTACACCGTGGTCACCAAGGCTACGAAGGAATTCGTTGACGCCTACGGCCGCCGCAAGGTGAAGGGCAACATGGACATCGAACTGGCAGTCGATGCCATGGAGCTCGCCGGGCATGTAGACCAGATCGTGCTGTTCTCGGGTGACGGCGATTTCCGACCGTTGGTCGAGGCGCTGCAGCGCCGCGGCGTCCGCATCACAGTGGTCTCGACCATCGCCAGCCAGCCGCCGATGATCGCCGACGAACTGCGCCGCCAGGCGGATGTCTTCACCGACCTCGTCGAGCTCCGTTCCAAGATCGGCCGCGATCCGTCCGAGCGTTCTGGCCCGCGCGAGCGCGGGACGGTGTCGACCGCATAGTCGCCTTCGTTGCTCCCTCGGATTTGATCCGCGCTACACCGCCGGCGATGTCGGGGAAATCGGTGCGGCCGGAGTTCGCGCCAGCGGCTTCGGCATCAGAACATCCCGAGAAGGGTAAAAAAAACGACCTCGGCTATGAAGGCGGTGGTCATGATCACGACCGTGAGAAAGACGTCGCCTATCGGCATCAGGGGCATGACAAGACCCGCGTCCAACGCAGCCCCATCCTCAATTCACGAGGGGCGGAAAATGTTTCCGGGGCCGGGTTCCCGATGTATCCTCGTCTCGGGCAGGGCGCTCGGGGGCCGTTTCATGCGCATACTTGATCTGTCCTCCTGGTGCGTGACCGGGGCAGGCCTGGTGATGATCGCGATCTTCGCCCTGCACTGATCGCCTTGAGTGAGATCCTTGCACTCGCCTGGTGTTCGCCGGGCCRCCACCGATGTTCGGAAGCTGCGAGATTGCCGTGGGCAGTTGCGCGGGCGCGAACGGCGTCTCGATGAGGATCGGTGCGGCAGTCCTCGCGACTTCCAAGCCTCCGCATGACCGCCGGTCATGTACGCGGTGGAACACATGGCTTCCGGTAGCTAACGAGGCTGCGCGCGCAGCCGCACGCGCAGGCCGGATTCGAGCCGTTCGTACGTGAGCTGCCCGTCGAGCTGCTGAGTCAGCAGCAGGACGATCCGCGAGCCCATGCCGCCGGGATCGGCGTCGCTGCGGAGTCCGACGCCGTTGTCGCAGACGGATAGCTCGATGCCGTCACTGGTCGAGAGTGTGACCGCGACCTGCCCTGGCTTGTCGCCGGGAAAGGCATACTTCAGCGTATTCGTGACGAGCTCGTTCGTAATGATGCCGACGGCGAGCGCCTGTTGGCTCGGCAGATATACCTCGTCGCAGACCACTTGAAACGCGACGGGCCCGGAAGGCGCCAAGGATTCGAAGACTTTTTCGACGACGTTGTTGAGAAAGTACCGCATATTGACGAGGCGTGAGTCCTGCTTGAGGGAAAGATGATCGTAGACCTCCGCCATGACGTGCAGGCGGCGCGCCGTAGCCTCCAGCGCGGAGGCGGCCTCGGGGCCGCCATTCCTCGCCTCCAGCCGGATCATCGCGCTGAGCACTGCCAGGTTGTTCTTCGTCCGGTGCGCCAATTCCTGCAGCAGGACGGTCTTCGTCTTGTCCGCCTGCATGACGCGCTCGAGCTCGGCGCGCTGGAATTCGGCGACGGCCGCGGTGCCTGCGGCCGTGATCGCGAACAGAACGTTCGGCGCGAAATAGTCGACGCCGTAGGTGCCTGCGTAGCTGAGGTAGGCTCCCACGCCGACGGCGATCACCGCGGCGAAGATTCCGGAGCCGCGGTCGAAGATAAGGCCCGAGAGGAACACGCCCGGCAGTAGCAGGAAGTAGCCGGATGAGCCGGTCTGCATCTGCAATCCCATCTGCAGCACCGAGCAGATCACCATGATGCAGGCGGAGATGCAGTAGCGGACGACGGCGGGAAGCCGGTGCTCCAGAATTAGCGGATAGAGTCTATGCATGTACCTAAATCAACCGGTTCGCACGACGTTCCGCCTTGGAAGGCCGAAAAGGGCCGCGGAACGAGACCTCGTGTGTTCGGTCTACAGCTCCGGATGTATGTCAGCAGATCAGCCTCGGCGTGCTCTTCGCTGCCGGGACCGATCGCTTCGGTCGGGCTTCGTGGCGGGGTCGAGGCAAGGAGCTCACGGAGCGGATTTCTTGAAAACCCCTCTCAACGGGCCGTGGCTAAGCCCTCCGATCATGAGATCGTCGCAGGCGTTGCGTGGGCGCAGCCCTGCCTGGGGTTTCTTTGGGACTTGGGGGCGGAGCCACGCGGGCCGCGCAATTGACGCGCGGACCCGAAGGATCAACCCGGTCCTACCGGGCTCGTTCCTCCGAGTCGCCCCGACCCATCGTTGGGCTACTGCAATGGTGCCGCCCGCCGAGCACCGGCGGCCGGAAGCACGGCTCCGTTACGAGGCCTTGGCCCTTGCCCGCGCTGCGACCAGATCGCGTCGACGCCGCTTCCGGTCCCGCTTGCGTCGGCCCGTCGCGACCGGAGATGCCGCCGGTGTCGCCGCAGGCGTCGAGTCACTGGTCGCCCGGATGGGAGGCGGCACGGCAGCCGGCACGGCAGCAGACCGCGCCTCCATGATCTCGAGAACCGAGCGCCCCTTGTCGGTGATGCGCCAGCCGCCGTTGAGCCTCTCGACGAGACTTTGCGAAAAGATGTCGAGGTCGGGCACGCGCGCCGCCAGCCGCTTGGTGCGTTCGGCCCAGTCACGTCCGCTCGTCGCCAGGATCGCCATGTCGCGCTTGAGGTCGGCCATCACGGCAAATCCGTCCGGGTAGCTCACCAGGATTTTCAGCACTGTGACCTGGAAATTCACCCGTGCCTCCGCGGCCGGTCAGCGCCACATGGTCGGCGCTTGGGAGAGCGCTTGGCGGCCGACATGCTTGAGGTGGTCCGCAGACGTCTCGCCTCTCGACGCGGCTTCCAGGATTTTCGAAGCCACGTGGGTACGGGCGCCGGTCTCGGTCCGGGAAACGCTTTCGCAGACCTCATCCAGGACCGCGCGCAACAGCGCGGTGGTAGCAGGATCGAGCATGGGAGACCCCCAAAGGAAAAATGATCGTAGCGCAATCTCACAGACAAATATCCCACCAAGCTTACACTCGAAGTCCAGCACGGCAAGCTCCGAAAGTTGCCGCACCGCACGCGGATTGAACCCGTCTTCGGTCGAAATGTTTGTGCTCTAAGCTCGAAAGTTTTCGGCGAGGGAGCATCCCATTGCTCTCGGCACCGGGACAACCAGCAACCATTGCCTAATTTTCCCGTTGTCTGGCCGGGGCCAGAAACGTGGAGAGGAGGAATCCGATGAAGAAGATTGCAATGGTGGCGGCGACGGTCGGCGCTCTCGGTCTCGGCTCGATCGCGGCGACGTTGCCCGCCGAGGCTCATTGGCGAGGTGGCTGGGGACCGGGTATAGCCGGCGGCCTGATCGCCGGCGCGGTGATCGGCGGGCTTGCCTCCTCGGCGTATGCCTGGGGGCCGGGCTACTACGATTACGGCCCGGGCTATTACGGCGCCGGATACTATGGCGGACCCTACGCCTATGACTATGGGTACGATGCGCCCTACCGCTGGGGTGGCGGCTACGCCACGACCTACTACACCGCGCCGGTGTCCTATGGCTACCGGTACCGTCGCGTCGTCCGGCCCGCCTACGCCTATTACCGCGGCGCCTATCCGGTCGTGCGGCACCACTGGCATCATCACCACTGGTGATACGGCGCCGTCCCTTGAGGCCCCCGTCAGGCCGCGCTCCGAACGGGCGCGGCTTTCTCGTTTCGTGGAGCAGGATATTGCAGGTCACCACCATCCGCCGGTGAAGAAGTCGTGCCGGTCGAACGCCAGCCGTGGTTCGGTTGGCCTCCTCATCCACCGCTTCGCCTGCGGAGGAACTTCTGCGCGTTTGCGCGCCGGCGGCTCTTTCTTGGCGTCGGAAGTCGGTGCTGCAGGCATCGAGGCCATCGCCTCTCGCGCGGATTGCTCCGGTTCTTCCGGCAGGGGATCAGCCTCCGCGCCATCTTCGAAACATCGGTGCGCAGGCGTGTGTCGAAGGCAGGTCGGCTTTGCCCCCAACTCCAACAAACCGCTGCATCGGCCTAACTGACGCGATGGGCCAACATGCGAGAAATTGGCACTTTTCGCGCGCACCGAAATAATATCCACGGCTCCTTGAGACGAAGCTGTCGAGCTTGGRACATCAGTTCATTGAGAGACGTCTTGCTGATGAAGAATCTGCGCTAGTAGACCTCACCGCGCCGTGCGCGGTGCGGATGGCGTCTTCAGACCCCTTGTCCGCGGTCAGCCATCCTTGTTCAGCGGGCTAAGCTCTGTCGGCCAGTCCGCCGTGCTCGGCTCCCTTTCGGCAATGATATGCGAAGTGCTCGTGAATGCTCGCTAACGCGGGCAGCGTTTGACTTTGCGGCGCGCCGATTGCCGGAGCCTGAGCATCGCGGCAATTGATCCTAAGCTGCCATCAAGCGCCCTAGGAACATCTCTGCGCGCAGTCGGTTGGCCGAGTGATCGCCGATGAAAGGACGGCGCGGCGGGAGGAGCGCTGCGGTGGCAAGAACATCGATCTCGAAGACCGACTTGGAGCTTATGGCGCTTCAGCAGATTCGGAGCTTCCCGGGCGGCGAGCGTGTGGTTTCTGTCGAGGTCGAATGCGACGCTGGCGAGGCCCGCGACGTGGCCTGGAGGCTTCATGTCACTGCAAAGGACGAAGCCGACTTCGAGCGCATCCATTATGCCGCAGAGACCACGACCGAGAGATTGAAGCGGCGGTATTGCCTCAAACGGTGACCAGATGATCCATCACGTCTCGCTTGGCAGTAACGATGTGAACAGCGCAAGAGCGTTTTACGATCCGCTGATGTCCCTTCTCGGCCTGCGACTCCTCAAGCGCTCGGACCGTTCGCTCCACTACGGCGCCTCGGATATCATTTTCAGCATCGAAACCCCGATAGACGGGCTACCGGCAACGGCCGGAAATGGCGCTCACGTAGCTTTTCAAGCACCGGATCGCGAGACAGTGAGACGCTTCCACGCGACCGCACTTGCGCTTGGAGGCGCTGACGAAGGGGCGCCCGGCATCCGAGACACTTAC
>NZ_JBFUES010000463.1:0-5773 GCF_056403875.1 Bradyrhizobium sp. P2_E8 | reverse complement strand
CTCTTGCGCCGTATCCCGATGCTTGCCAACCGAAAATGCCCGAACCCTCGGCAGTTGAACCCCACCGGAGGCGGGGCGACTAAACGCAATGGCCGCGATCCTTGCAGAACTCCTGTTTGATCTCATCAAAAGCCTCGTCGGTAGCTGGCTGAGACAGGCTGCGGTGGCTATTTGTGCGTGGCTCGATACGAAGATTCACGGCCGCGCCGCACGCTTTGTCGTAGGCGGCGTTCTCGGGATCGCCGCCTATTTCCTTATTCCTGTTGTCGCCGGCCTGCTGGGGTTGTGATGCCCTCCGTGAAGGCGAACCTCATCATCGCATTGGCCATCGGGGCGCTCATCTCGTCAGGGCTGCTCGTCCTGGAGCCGCTAACCGACTACGCTTTTCTTTCGCTGGAGTGGCCTGGCGTCACCGCAGCCTATTTTTTCTGGGGAGCGGTCGGAGGCAGCGCCTTCGCAGGGATCGCTATTTCCTGGGTCGTGAATGCACTGACCTATGGTCTCGGTGCTTTCGCCATTCTCAGCGTTTTGAAGCTGCTGAGGGCAGCATGAAACGCTGGCTTCAAAGGATCGGAGAGATAGCGAGGGTTGCAGCGATCTGCGGGACCGTCGCGTGGCTTGTGCTTTTGACGAGCTCTCCTCAAGCGCCCGATGCCGCACATCCCGAGCGTTACGCGCACCGGCACGACGTCAGGTATGTGAGCGAGGGGACAGAACTGGCTCTGCGAATTCTGCTCGGCTCATCGTTTACTCTGGCCCTGGTGGCGTTTGGATGCCACTTCGCGACCAGGGACATGCGGGAGTGAATTATCCCCTGCCGACCGAAGCCCCCTGGAGTCAGAAGGGTGGCGATCGTGAATCAATTTAGTGCACTGTCACCGCAATTCTCGTAATTCCGTAATTCCCGTAGTGCGAAGATCCATACCTCGCTCACACCGTACGGACGTTCAGCCGCCGGCGCTGTCCATCATGTAGCTTCGAAAATGCAGATCAAGCGCGACAGAGCCCGCAGCAACGAGCAGGACGAGGATACTCGCATATGTCAGCGGCTTCCTCACATCTGCACGGAATGACCATGCGCCGAGGCCAAGGAATCCGATCCCGAAAGCGAGGCTGAACCAGGTCAGGCAGATGGCCAATTGCTGCTCGGCGCGGTCCAGCTGAGACATGAATCCGTCGGGAAATCCCAGCCACGTGACGAACACCGATAGGCGAGCCGAACCTGCGAACATCAGGACTGCGAGTACGAACGGATAGACGTTCTTGCGTGTCATGAATTGTCTCGGTTGGGCCGTCTGGCTATCATGCCGGTCGCACGGCACGCAAACCATGCCGCAAGAATTACGGTGACAGTGCATTCAATTGGCGCTGTCCGCCAAGCGTGCACTGAACCCGCAGAGCCGGCCGGGTGGTCGATGTAATTACGGTGACAGTGCACTGAGTTGGCACTCCCGCCAAGCTGCCGGCCAAAGCCCCCGGAGTCAGAAGGGTGGCGATCGTGAATCAAGCTAGTGCACCGTCACCATAATTTCCTCTCTCTAGAGGGTCGGCTTCCAACCAAGATATTGCAGCGTCTCGTTCTCGGACGTGGCGCAAATCGTCTCCATCTTGCTCGGCTGAACAGTGGCGGACAGCTTGATTTTGACCTTGTTGCTTTTCACGGCAAAGGACACCGGGTAGCCGCACTTGTTCTCGAACTTCTGACAGACCACATACGAACGCTCGTGAACGTTGCCTGCCCTGGCGCCGTTGTCCTGCTTTTCCTGTACGAGGAGACCTCCGCAGGCAGCTGTGTTGTTCGATCCGGCGGGCTCGCGCGGCGTTGCCGGCTTTGGGGCAGCTCCGACACGGGTTACGACGATGCCACCTCGCGCAGTCATGGTGCCGTCGGCCTGCAGTGTGTAGTCGGTCTTGTACCCCCCGTTGTCGTAGGTCAGCACGTTGCCCGCACACGTCCAAGTGCCCTGAACACAATTCGTGTTGTCGCTGCAAAGGGCCTGTCCGTCCGCTTGCAGTTTCGAGGTGTTGGTCTGGCCGCCGATGCCGTGGTGAACCCAGGTGCCGATGAATTTGTTGACGCAACTTGCCGCGGGCTGCCCCTGAGCCGCCGAGCAGAGCACCAGCGTCAAGGAAGTCGCCAAATACAATACAACCTTCATTCGATTGCCCCAATAAAGTGATGCATTGACATCATAACCTGACAGATGTCCCTGATGGAACCGACAACCTCTGGCCCCGTTCGGAATGACCGGGCGTCGCTTCAGGGGTGCAGTCCAGTGCACTCAACTCAATGACAGCAGGGGTGAGTTGAGTGCACTGTCACCGCCACATCAGAGAGAACCCTCGATTGCGGCGGCCCGGCAGGTTGGCGATGGCCAATGAATTTGATGTACTGTCGCCGTAACGCGGTTTTGCGTTCAGACCATGCCGGGTTCGTCTCCGGCCAAAACATATTCGACGGGGGAAGCGACCCGGGGCATCTTCCAACGCGACGCTTGAGAGGATCCTCGATGAAACGACTTGATGTCCTTGCCCTGCTGGGCACGGCCCTGTTCGGGCTTGCCACGGCGCCGGTCGAGGCCGAGACCTATCCGAGCCGGGTGGTGACCGTCGTGGTGCCCTATCCCGCCGGGGGATCAGTCGACGGCGTCGCGCGCCTTCTCGCGCAAAAGCTGACCGAGTCGTACGGGCAGAGTTTCATCGTCGAGAACCGCGCCGGTGGCGCCGGCGGCATCGTCGGGGCGAACTATGTCGCCAAGGCCGCACCGGATGGCTACACGCTGATGCTGACCGCGTCGATCCATGTGGTGACGCCGTTCCTGCACAAGGCCGTTCCCTACGACGTGGTCACCGACTTCACGCCGATTTCGCTGGTGGCCAGCGGACCGCTGATCGTCAGCACCACGGCGCAGACGCCCGCCAAGACTCTCAAGGAATTCTTCGACCTAGTTCGCAAGGATCCCAACAAATACACCTTCGCGACATCGAGCTTCGGCTCGGCCGGGCACATGGCGATCGAACTGCTCAAGCGCGATGCCGGTGTCGACACCCTGGTGGTGCCCTACAAGGGCGCAAGCCCGGCACTGACGGACCTGATGAGCGGCCAGGTGCAGTTGATCGCCGATCCGATCCTGTCCTCGCTGCCGCTGGCGAAAGCCGGAAGCATCAAGGCGCTGGCCATCACCAGCACCAAGCGCATCGACATCGCTCCGGAGATTCCGACCGTGGCCGAGTCCGGCATGAAGGGTTTCGATTTCGGCTCCTGGTACGGCCTGTGGGGCCCGAAGGGCTTGCCCGCTGACCTCGTCACCACAATTCAAGCCGAGGTCGCCAGGATCGTGCAGCGGCCGGAGGTGAGGGAACGCTTCGCGCTTCTCGGATTCGAACCGCTCGGCTCCACGCCGGATTATTTCGCCGGCTACATCAAGGCCGAGATGGCGAAGTATCAGCAGATCATCAAGGACGCCAACATCAAGGCTGAATGACCGTGGCGCACGCGTGATCGGGCAAGTCTAGTGTTACGTTGACAGTGCACTTAATTGACACTGCCCGCCAAGCGCGGACCGAAGCCGCGGGATTAGTCGCATGGCGACGACACATGAATTTGATGCACTGTCACCGTCATTCAGTGCACTTAATTGACGCCAGCGCAGCGTCCCTAGCGCTTTGATCCCTCTTTGCCGAGCCGGGCCTCCTCAGCCTCGTCCACGAGCTTCAAGGCGTTGCCGTCGTAGCTAAGCTTCAGCCCGCGGCCGACGGTCCAGATCCATCCCTCTCGGGGGTCCCCGGTCGGCTCGGCGTTGAACTGGTCGGAGATCGATTTGACGGCGGCGTCTTGCGGCCCCGGATTACTCAGCACCGCATGGACGCGCCAGATGGGGTGCTTGGCGTCGACGTCGTCGCCATCGATCGTGAGCTTGGCGCCATCGACAGCGCATTCGAGGGTGTAGGACCCGCGAAGCTGGCGGCAGCGGTAGCGGCGTTGCGTGACGACCTTGTTTGCTTCGTCGAATGTCATCCCGGGGGAAAAGCCGAGGATGTCGGACTTTTTCACCAGGGACAGCGATGCAGGCTTCAAAAAGCCTGGCTGGATCGCCACGAGGGCGGCAACGGCAACGATGATCAAGCCGGCGATAACAATGGCAATTTTCATCAGCCCCTCGCGAGAAACACCCGACCATACAGTAGCCGAGGCATCCCGCCAGTCGGGCTTGGGCGTCATCGCAATGGGAGCTGTGCGGCGACAGTGCGTCGTGCTGTGCGTTCTTGCCCCGGACGCAGCGCAACGCGCCTTCGGCGGTGCGCTGCAGAGCCGGGGCCTATCTATCGGCCGTGCAGTGTGTGGCTTGCTGGTGCCGGCTCTGCGCGGCAGCGTTGCACGCTGCAGCGCGTCCGGGACACGAGTTCACCGTCCTAGGCTGCAATCCGCTGCTCGACAGGCGCGGTCAAGTACTTGAGCGCTTGTGCATGCTGCAGGTCAGGGACCGCAATCGCCGTGTGGCTGTAGCTCGCATGGGTCCGCGACCTTGCGATCGTGTCCAGGATCTCCTTGCCCTTGATGACATGAAGGCCCATGCCCTCTTCGGAAGGGAAGATTGCCAACACGACGTCATAGGCCGCGATGACGGCTTTGAGCGCCTCGGCCTTGTCTTCGGCGACATCAACAAACACGCGAACATCGGCCGCGAGTTCACGCAGCTCGTGAAAATCCAGCACTGTGGGATACTCCAACGCAACGATACCAAGGGGAGCTTGGATGCGTTGGGTTACTGAAGTGTCAACAACGCGGTCTGAACCACAGGTTTCACGATGAGGTATCTTGCGACCGCCCGTGAACGCAGCTGTCGCGCGCGACAGCTACGTCACTTGGCGTAGCCCTGGGAACGGAGCCACGCGATCTTGCGATCGCCGTTGATCCAGTCGTCGGCATCCGCCTTGCTGGTGAATCCGGTGATTTCGCGCTGTTCGTGGTCGGGGTAGTCCGCCAGGATCTTCCAGTCGCCATCGGCGATCCGGACCGCTCTAAACGTCACTTTTGTTTTGGCCATGGCGGCACTATGCAACAAATGCTCTCGAAAGAGAACCCGCCTTGGGATCACTCATCTTTCCGCGTCTCAGGGAGCAGGCAATGCTGCTGTTCATCGGCCCGCTGCTGTTCGTCTTGCTGTTCTATGCCGCCGTCAGGGCAAGGCAGGCAGGCCTCTCCGGTACCAGGGTCGTGCTCATTGTCGTCGTCGGCTCGGCCGGCATTGTTGTCCTGATGTTCGGAATCCTGGCCTGGGGCTTCCGCGACTTCGGGTGATACGGGCATCGATGCTGCCTCGCGGCGAACCGGCAGAACCCTCTACGGTTATTGCTGAATTCGAATCGTCGCGTGTCGATACAGGCGCTGTTATCCCGCCGAAAGAGGCGGAACTCACGTCAAACTGCGGCTTGCGTTTTCGGCCCCGATGGGTTCTAAGCCCGGTGACTTCCTGACCGCTGGCATGAACACAAAGCGCGCTGCGCGGCTTTGTCGCGTGCCCGGCACGGTACCCTCAAAGCGCGCGCGCACCCAATTCAGAAGGACGTTTGACATGGCGAAGATGACCAAGACTCAATTGATCGATGCGATTGCCGAGGGCACGCAGCTTGCGAAGAACGACGTGAAGTCGGTCATCGAGTACATGGCGACGGTCGGCTACAAGGAGCTCAACGAGTCCGGCGAGTTCGTCATTCCCGGTTTCGTGAAGATGTCGGTCGTGAACAAGCCGGCGACCGAAGCCCGCATGGG
>NZ_JBFUES010000462.1:0-5773 GCF_056403875.1 Bradyrhizobium sp. P2_E8 | reverse complement strand
CGGCCATTCGCGCCACGTGCTGCACGCGGTGAACCGCATCAAGCGTCTCTCCAACTCGGTGCAGGTCGTCGCCGGCAACGTCGCGACCTCCGAAGGCGCGCAGGCGCTGATCGATGCGGGCGCGGATTGCATCAAGGTCGGCATCGGCCCGGGCTCGATCTGCACCACCCGCATCGTCGCCGGCGTCGGCGTTCCCCAGCTCACCGCGATCATGGACGCGGTAGACGCCGCGAAGAAGTCCGACATCCCCGTCATCGCCGACGGCGGCATAAAGTTCTCCGGCGACCTTGCCAAAGCGCTCGCCGCCGGCGCCGACATTGCGATGGTCGGCTCGCTGCTCGCCGGCACCGACGAGACGCCCGGCGAAGTCTTCCTGTGGCAGGGCCGTTCCTACAAGGCCTATCGCGGCATGGGGTCGGTCGGCGCAATGGCGCGGGGATCTGCCGATCGCTACTTCCAGCAGGACATCAAGGACACGCTCAAGCTCGTGCCTGAAGGCATCGAGGGCCAGGTGCCCTACAAGGGTCCGGTCGGCAACGTCATGCATCAGCTCGCCGGCGGCTTGCGCGCTGCGATGGGCTATGTCGGCGCAAAGGACATGAAGGAGCTGCACGACAAGGCGAACTTCGTCCGCATCACCGGCGCGGGCCTGCGCGAAAGCCACGTCCACGACGTCACCATCACGCGCGAGGCGCCGAACTATCCGGGCGGGGGTTAGTCTCGCGCGGCCTCAGGCCGCGCGGACGGCCTCGAGAAATTTCCCGACCTCGAGCTTGAGGCGGCTCGAATCCGAGGCCAGCAATTGCGCGGCGGTCAGCACCTGGGACGAGGCCGAGCCGGTCGCGCTGGCGCCCTGCTGGACGTCGTTGATGTTGGCGGAGACCTGCTGGGTGCCGTGCGCCGCCTGCTGCACGTTTCGCGCGATTTCCTGCGTGGCTGCGCCCTGTTCCTCGACGGCCGCGGCAATCGTCGAGGAGATTTCCGAGAGTCTCTCGATCGTCTCGCTGATCGCCTTGATGGCGCCGACGGATTCCTGCGTTGCCGCCTGGACGCTTCCGATCTGCTGATGGATTTCCTCGGTCGCCTTCGCGGTCTGCTGCGCCAGCGCCTTCACCTCCGAGGCGACCACCGCGAAGCCGCGACCGGCGTCGCCGGCGCGTGCGGCCTCGATGGTCGCGTTCAGCGCCAGCAGGTTGGTCTGGCCCGCGATCGAGTTGATCAGCTCGATGACGTCGCCGATCCGGCTTGCCGCTTGTGACAATTCGCCGACGCGGTCGTTGGTGCGGCGGGCCTGCTCGACGGCATCGCCGGCGACGCGCGCCGATTCCTGAACCTGTCGGCTGATCTCGTTGACCGACGATGTGAGTTCTTCGGTCGCGGAGGCGACCGACTGCACGTTGGCGGATGCCTCCTCGGACGCGGCCGCAACGGCTGTCGTCAGCGTCCGCGAGCGATCCGCCGTGGTGTTCAAGGTGCCGGCCGAACCTTCAAGCTCGGTCGCTGCCGACGACACCGTGCTGACGATCTCGCCGATCGCGGTCTCGAAATCGCGCGTGATGACGTTGACGCGGCGGCCGCGCTCGATCTGCGCTTCGGCGTTACGGGCAGCATCCTCGTCGGCGAGCTTCTTCGCCACCAGCGCGTCCTTGAAGATCTGCAGCGCGTTGGCCATGGTGCCGATCTCGTCCTTGCGATGGCCGTCGGGGATTGCAACATCGAGCTCGCCGTCGGCAAGCCGCAGCGTCGCTCCGGTCAGCCGCACCAGCGGACCGATCACCTGGCGCATCACGGCGATGACGACGGCAACCGAGGCGACCAGCACGACCAGCAGGGCTGCGAGCGCCCAGATCAGTCGCGTCTGCGCCTGTGAGATCGCGGTGTCGTTGGCGTCGTGGGCGAAGGTCAAGGCGGCGTCGCGCAGACTGAGCACGCTGTTCAGGATGGGGCCGAGCCAGCCGGGCCACTCGGCCTCGCTGATCGAGCAAGGACGACCTTCGCGGGCGGCCGCGACCAATTCCCGAAACCGCGGCTCCCCTTCGGTCATCAGTTTCGCGCGCACCTGGTCGATGACGTTCGCGAGCGCCGGCGCGTCGCCGGCATTGTGGACTCCCTGCTCGATCTGGGTCCAGATCAGCGCGACTTGCCCCGTCAATTCAGTCACCTCGACGCGCTGGGCCGCCGACAAAGGCTGGTTGCGAGCGAAAAGGCCGAGTACGGCGGCGCGCGCGCCGTTGATGCTGCGCATGCTTTGCGCGCTCTGCGCCAGCGCCGCCGATGGCAGGAGGTTCTCGATGTCGCTGCCGGTGCGCGACAGGCTGATCAAGGCTTCGCTCGTCGCCGCTGTGAGGGCGTCGACCGAGCGCGCAAGGCCGTCCACGATCGCCGCCTGGCTGTCGGCGGGGCGTTGCGATTTGGGCAGGACCGCGGCTTGGCGTCCGGCGCTACGGGTTTTTTGCAACGTCTGCTCGGCGGCTTCGATCGACCGTGTCGGCAGCTCTGCCGCGCGAATGGCCGCTTTGGCCGCGTTGATGGCGGCGTCCGTGTTGGCGATGGTCTTGTCGAGCGCCGACAATTTCTCGGGCGTGGCGGGGTCGGCGGGAGTCGCGGCCGCGTACCAGGCGGTGCGTTCGACCGGAATGAGGCTGTTGGCCTTCATCACCAGCTCGAAGGCGGTCAGCGAGCGCGCGGCCGCCTCTCGCTTGCGCAGATCGCCCCATCCGCCCCAGGCGACCGCACCGGCGAAGGCTACAGCGAGAAGGCTCGTGATCAGATTGCCGGCCAGGACGCGCCAGCGCAGGCTTATACCGCCCTTCGCGCCAATCTTGAAGGAAGGTTCGGACGGCAGGGAAAGCTCTGGCACGAAAGGGCTCTTCGATCATGGGAGGGCCGCACAATTCTAGTTTGCAATCGCGACCAAAGCCTTAATTGACCAAGCGTTTGCTTCATTCCCACACACCTCCTAAATGACTGCAACAAGTAGTCAGGAGGAAACCACCATGTCCCAAGCAAAACGCATCGTTCTCGCCGCGCGTCCCGTCGGCGAGCCCAAGCCGTCTGATTTCCGCATCGAGGAATTCGCGCTCCCGACGCCCGGCGCGGGCGAAGTCCTGCTACGCACGATCTGGCTGTCGCTCGATCCCTATATGCGCGGCCGCATGAGTGACGGTCCATCCTATGCCGCGCCGGTGCCGATCGGCGGCGTGATGGAGGGCGAGGCGGTCAGCGAGGTCGCGGCGTCCAACAATCCTGATTTCGCGGTAGGCGACATTGTGCGAGCCCGTACCGGCTGGCAGTCGCATGCGATCTCCAACGGCAAGGGCCTGATCAAGGTCGATCCCAAACTCGGTCCGATCTCGACCTCGATCGGCGTACTCGGCATGCCCGGCATGACCGCCTATACGGGCCTGCTCGACATCGGCAAGCCGCAGGAAGGCGAGACCGTCGTCGTCGCCGGCGCGTCAGGTGCGGTCGGCTCGGCCGTCGGCCAGATCGCCAAGATCAAGGGCGCGCGCGCGGTCGGCATCGCCGGCGGCAAGGACAAGTGCGACTACGTGGTGAAGGAGCTCGGCTTTGACGCGTGTCTTGATCATCGCGAAACCGATTTTCCGGCCAAGCTGAAGTTTGCCTGCCCGAAGGGCATCGACGTCTATTTCGAGAATGTCGGCGGCGCCGTGTTCGAGGCGGTGTTCCCGCTGCTCAATCCGTTCGCGCGCGTGCCGGTCTGCGGCCTCATCGCCCACTACAACGACACCGAGGCCAAGCCGCCGAAATGGGCGGCCAGCATGATGCGCGCGACGCTGACCAAGCGGCTCACCTTCCGCGGCTTCATCGTCTCCGACTTCGCCAACCGCCATGGCGACTTCCTGCGCGACATGTCCGGCTGGGTCCGCGACGGCAAGGTCAAGTACAAGGAGTTCGTCACCGAGGGCCTGGAGAGCGCCCCCGGCGCCTTCATGGGGCTCCTGAAGGGGGCCAATTTCGGCAAGCAGCTGGTGCGGGTCGGGCAAGATAAGGCTTAGCTGCAAGGCCTAGTTGCACCAGAGCTACACTCCGGGTGGGGATAGTTAAAAAAGAGTCACCAAATGGTCACACCTGCCCGCAAAAGCCGCAGGTGTGACCGCCGGTTCATTGACCGGCGGGCGAAGGCATTGAATTATCGCGCATATTTTGGGTGTTGCGATGTTAGAGATCAGTGTTTTCAGCGTAATCCTTCTCGCCGCCGGCTATTGGACGACCATGTTCGTCATGGGCCGCCGCGACGACGTCATCCATGGCAAGTTCGTCCGCGCCGAGGAGGAGGGTGATGTCACCCGCCCCGCGATGCCGGCACCGCCGCCATTCCCGAAGCGTCCGCTCAAAGCTGCGCAACCCGCCGGTGTTCAGTCCGCGAACGTCCAGCCCGAGATGGCCGAAGCGAAGCCGGTGAACAGCGCGGCGCTGGAATCCTTGCTGGCTGCGATCCAGCAGGACCTCAAGAGCGTGGCGTAAGCCGCAATCCTCAGACGCTGCCGCGTTCGACCAGGAACAGCTCGACGGCGAGCCGCTGTTCGGCAAGCTGCGTGCCGGACAGGCGCGCCAGCAGCAGTTCGGCCGCGATCCGCCCCACGGCCGCCGCATCGAACGAGATGGTGGTGAGGCCGGGCGTGATCTGATCGGCGACGTCGTTGTCGCCGAAGCCGAGCACGGCGAGATCGCGCGGCACCGACAGGCCGCGGGCGCGCGCCTCGATCAGCGCGCCGGTTGCGAGCAGATCGTTGGCGCAGAACACGGCATCGACGCGGCCGCCGCGGTCGAGCAGGGCGGTGAAGGCGGCGCGGCCGTCGACGAGGCCCGTGATCTCACCGACGCCGATCTCGTGGACGATCTCGAGGCCGAGCTGCACGGCTGCCGCGCGAAACCCGTCGCGGCGCAGCGCGCCACGGCCGCTGCTGCGGCCGATGAAGGCGACGCGGCGATGCCCGCCCTCGGCCAGCCTGCGCGCCGCCATCGCACCGGCGTCCGCATTGGGCAGGCCGACCAGCATGTCGATGGGATCGCGCGGAAACGCCCAGGTCTCGATCACGGGAATGCCGAGCTCCAGCAGCGCGGCGCGATTCTCCTCGAGCTCGATCACGCCGGTGAACATCACCGCGGCGGGGCGGAGGCCGCGCAGCGACTGGATCATCGCGACCTCCTTGGCATAGGAGTAGGAGGTCTGGCCGACCAGCACCTCGAAGCCTTCCGGCTCCAGCGTCGCGGCGAAGCTGCGCACGGCGAGCCCGAACTGCTGGCTGAGGATGTTGGAGACGAAGGCGACGACCACGTTCGACCGGCCCGAGCGCAGCGCGCGCGCATGCGGGTTGGAGGCGTATCCGGTCGCCTCGATGACCTCGAGGATGCGCTCGCGGGTCTCGCGGTTGACCTTCTGGGGATGGCGCAGCACCCGCGACACCGTGATCGGCGCGACGCCCGCGCGCTCCGCCACCTCCGCGATGCGCGGCGGCCGTCCGGTCGCACTGGTGCGGCCGGGCGGCGCCGGAATGCGCACCACGTCGTCATAGCCTGGCTTTGCCTGATCGGTCATCGAATCCCGAGGGTAATCGAAGTCGCTATCGTCTCCAAAGTCAGCGCGCCGGCACCTCGTCGCGCGACAGCGCGCGGCCGACCTGGACCAGGCAGTCGCCGCTCTGGCTGTCGGTGTGCAGGCGTTGCGAGATCACGATGCCGTCGGCGGGGAAGCGCAGCACTTCCTCCGGCAGTTCGGGGCGCTCGAAATCATGATACCAGCCGGCGA
>NZ_JBFUES010000461.1:0-5783 GCF_056403875.1 Bradyrhizobium sp. P2_E8 | reverse complement strand
GTAAAGAATGGGTCAAAGGCCTGGCGCTGCACGTCCGGGGTCATGCCGGCCCCGTCATCGGTGAAGATGATCTCGATATCGTCGGTCCCGCGCGGCCGCGCCGAGATCGTGATCGTACCGGCGCGCCCGTCGGCGAAGGCGTGGTTGGCTGCGTTAAGGAAGAGATTGGTCAGGATCTGGCCGTAGGAGCCGGGATAGCCGTCGAGCAGCAGCCCCTCGGGCACGTCGACCTGGAGCGTGATCGGCGAGCGCTTCAGCACCGGGCGCAGGCTGGCGATGATCTGGTCGGTGGCCTCGCTCAAGCTGAACTGCCGCCGCTCGGCATGCGAGCGGTCCACCGCGACCTGCTTGAACGACTGGATCAGCTCGCCGGCGCGCTGGAGGTTGGCGACGAGCTGCTGCGAGGCATCGCGCGAGGCCTGCACGAACTCCTCGAGCTGCGAGCGGCGCAGGCCGCCCTCGCCCTTGAGCTGGGCCTCGAAGATATCGCTGCGCCTGGCAAAGCTGGACGCGACCGTGAGGCTGATACCGATCGGGTTGTTGACCTCGTGCGCGACGCCGGCGACGAGGCCGCCGAGCGCTGCGAGCCGCTCGGCGTCGATCAGATTCTGCTGCGCGGCGTTGAGCTCGAGCAGCGCGCTCTCGGCCTTTTCCTTGGAGGCACGCAGCTCGTCCTCGGTCTCGCGCTTCGCGATCGCGTTCTCGCGGAACACTTCGACCGCGCGTGCCATGGCTCCGACCTCGTCTCGCGCGCGCGTGCCCTGCACCTCGCGGCCGAGGTCCCCGAGCATGATCGCGCGCATCGCCGCCATGATCTGCTGCAGCGGCAGGCGGATCGACAATGCGATCAGCACGCCGGCGGTGAGGATGATGCCGAGGAAGATCACCGCGATCGACAGCACGCGCCGTGAAATATCCGCCAGCGTGCGGTCGAACGTCTCCTGCGCCTTCTGCTCGCGCTGGCGCATCTTGGTGGAGAGGTCGTCGATGGCGCCGATCGCCTCGGCCTGGCTGGCGTCGATGGTGTTGCGCAGCAGCTCGGTGCGGCTCGTCAGCTGCTCGGAGAGTTTTGCAAACCCCTCGCGCAGCGCCATGGTGCGGGCCGCAAGCTTTTGTAGCGCCATGCGCTGGAGGTCGTTGTCGGCGAGGTCGATCATCACGGGGATGGTCTTCTCGATCGTCTCGGTGTTGCGGCGCGCGTCGTCGGCCGCGCCTGACGACAGCGACAGATAGTAGGAATTGGCCGCGACCAGCATCGCGGTGAAGGCCTCGCGCGACTTGCCGAGCGAGGGCCAGATCAGCGCGTCGCGATGGCCGGTGGCGCCTTCGATGATGGAATAGAGGCCCGCCATGTCCCTGGCCGGGCCCTGCACCTGCTCCTCGTAGGTCTTGGCGATGGTGGCCTGGACGCTGCGCAGCTCGCCAAAACCGTTGAGGAAGCGGTCGGTGGTGCGCTCCAGCTCCTCGACCGAGCCTGACAGCATCGGGTCCTTGGCGGCGCGGTTGGTCAGGGTGCCCAGCACCGCCTCGCGCAGCAGCAGGATCTCGGCGAACAGGTCCGGGCTCGGCTGGTTGATGTAGCGGTGGATCAGATTGTGCAGCCGCCCGGTCTCGCTTTCGAGCAGCGCCAGGATCCGGTCGGATTCGCGCACCTGGCGGACGTCGTCCCAGGCCGAGCCCAGCACCTGCGATCCGTTCCAGATCAGCGCCACCAGCACCACCACCACGGCGGAGTTCAGCGCCGCGATCGACAGGATGCGCCAGCGGATCGGCACCGCGCGGAGCGCGCCGACCAGGCGCGCGCGCAGCCGCCCGAACGGGCCCGGCGGCCTGTCTGCGTGCTCGCTGTGTCCAGGCGCGGCCAAGAGGGCTCACTCCACCTTGCGAATGCGTTCGATCAGTGCGGCCGCCGCGGGATCGCGCCCGGCCTTGGCGTAGATCGCCGMCATCGCGTCCTCGAACGGCTTGCGGTCGATATCCCTGACGATACGGACGCCCGCTTCCTCGGCCTTGCGCTGCGACTGCTCCTCGAGGTCGCGCCATTTCTCGCGCATGAAGCGGCTGGAGCGCTGCGCGGCCTCCCTGAAGATGGTCTGGTCGTCCGCCGAGAGGCTGCGCCAGGCCTTGAGCGAGATCACCAGCACTTCGGGGCTCATCGTGTGCTCGGTGAGTGCGAGGTAGCCGGCATGTTTGTAATGGTCCGTCGTCACGAAAGATGGCCAGTTGTTTTCGGCGCCGTCGATCAGATGATTGGCAAGTCCGGCGAGCACCTGCCCATAGGGCATCTCGACCGGCTCGGCGCCGAGCGAGCGAATCATCTCGCTCATCAACTCCGACTGCTGCACCCGGATCCGCAGGCCCCGGAGGTCTGCGACGTTCGTCACCGGGCGGACGCCGTTGTAGATCGACCGCGCGCCGGAATCGTAGAAGGCGAGCCCGACGAAACCGTAGGGCTCGAAGCTGTTCAGGATCTCGCTGCCGATCGGCCCGTCCAGCACCTTCTGCATGTGCTCGATGGACCGGAACAGGAACGGCATCGCGAGCACGTTCATCGCCGGAACGAAATTGCCGATCAGGGCCACATTGGTCCGGTTGAGGTCGATCGCGCCGGCCCGGGTCTGCTCGATGGTCTCCTTTTCCTCACCGAGCTGGCGGGAGTGGAACACCTTGATCTCGTGCCGGCCGCCGGTGCGCTCGGCGATCAGCGCGCCCATGTAGCGCAGCGCCTGGACGGTCGGGTAATTCTCGGTCTGGGTGTCGGCGGCGCGAAATTCGCGCGCAACGGCGCTCGTCGCGCAGATGGCGATCAAAAGCGCAACGAAACCCACCCCGGTCCGTGAGAGTTCGGCACGGTTCAACACTGGCACACTCAACCCCTCAGTGGTGGAGTCTATGGCAGGACCAAAAGGTTCAATGCAATCTAGCAGATGGTTGAGGGAAGGCCATCCCGCCCGGCCCCGCGGGGTGATTGTGCGGCGCGGCCGGCCCTCATTCCCGGTTGAAACTGGAAATGCCGCGCCGTAAGCAGGACAGGGTCGCCTTTTGCCGCGCGACATGGAAAGGGCCATCGTGATTTCAGCATTGCGCTGTTTGCAGGTCGTTGCCGCCGCCGCGGCCTTCACGTTCACCGCGCAGGCAAACGCCGCCACCGACATCGCGTGGTGGCACGCCATGTCGGGCGAGCTCGGCCGGCAACTGGAAAGGCTCGCCGCCGACTTCAACGCCTCGCAGTCCGATTACCGGATCGTGCCCGCTTACAAGGGCAACTACACCGAGACGGTGACGGCCGCGATCTTCGCCTTCCGCTCGCGCAGCCAGCCCGCGATCGTCCAGGTCAACGAGGTCGCCACCGCGACCATGACCGCGGCCAAGGGCGCGATCTATCCGGTGTTCAGCCTGATGCGGGACCAGGGCGAGCCGTTCTCGCTCAACGACTACCTTCCGGCCGTCTCCGGCTACTACACCGATGCGGCCGGCAATCTGCTGTCGTTCCCGTTCAATTCGTCGACGCCGATCCTCTACTACAACAAGACCATGTTCCGTGACGYCGGCCTCGATCCGGAGACGCCGCCGAAGACCTGGCCCGAGCTCGGCGCGATCGTAAAGCGCCTGCGCGACCGTGGCGCTCCTTGCGGCTTCACCACGTCCTGGCCATCCTGGATCCACATCGAGAATCTCTCGGCCTTCCACAATCTGCCGCTCGCGACCCGCACCAACGGTTTTGCCGGGCTCGATGCCGAGCTGACCATCAACAATCCGGTCGTCGTCAAGCACGTCGCCCAGCTGGCCGAGTGGCAGAAGACCAAGCTGTTCGACTATGGCGGCCGCGGCCAGTCGGCCGAGCCGCGCTTCCAGAACGGCGAATGCGGCGTCTTCATCGGCTCCTCGGCGACGCGCGCCGACATCAGGGCGAATTCCAAATTCGAGATCGGCTACGGCATGATGCCGTACTGGCCCGAGGTGAAGGACGCGCCGCAGAACTCGATCATCGGCGGCGCCACGCTGTGGGTGCTGCGCGACCGGCCGCGCGCGGAATACAAGGGCGTGGCACGGTTCTTCGCCTATCTGTCGCAGCCCGGCGTGCAGGCTGCCTGGCACCAGAACACCGGCTATCTGCCGATCACCCGCGCCGCCTACGAGCTGACGCGCGCGCAAGGCTTCTACGAGCGCAATCCGGGCTCGGCGATCTCGTTCGAGGAGATCACGCTGCATCAGCCGACGGCGAATTCGAAGGGCATCCGGCTCGGCTCCTTCGTGCTGATCCGCGGCGCGATCGAGGACGAGCTGGAGCAGGCCTTTGCCGGCCAGAAGAGCGCGCAGGGAGCGCTGGATTCCGCGGTCGAGCGCGGCAACAAGCTGCTTCGCCAGTTCGAGCGCGCCAGCCCGGAGCGATAGAGCATGATCCGGAGAAGTGCGAAGCGGTTTTCCGGAAAGATCATGCTCAGGTAATAACCTGAAGCGCGATGACGATTCATCCCAATCTCATCGCGCTGTAGGCGCGGCGCTGTTCGCGCATTGGGCGTGACGTTCGCTGCACCCGCGAACGCAATCGACATCTTGCAACCGGAAGGACCGTGCGAATCTGCGGCGCAACGGGCCGCAGATCCACGCTCTCGAAACAGTGACGCCCGTGTGAGCCACATCACTTGTGCCGCGGGCGCGCAGCGATAATCTTGAGGTTGTTTTACCTATCATTTTTTCGGAAAAGTTGTGATGGAGATCATCTATGCCTTGCTCATGTTGCATCATCCCGAACGACGTTCTGACCAAGCTTTCCCAGGACAAGAAGCTGTCCGCTGTGCTTCGCAAGCAGCTGGTCGACACCGTCCAGGTCAGTCATGAACTGCGCGAATTGCGCACGCAGACGGCGAAATTGACCAACGTCGTGGCGGCGCGCGCCGCAGGTCTGGTCACGCTGGCCGCCGCGCCGTCGGTCACGGTCTACGACTGCAAGCACACGCAGACGCTGCCGGGGACGCCCGTGCCGAAGCCGAAGACGTCCTCGGACGGCTCCGTCAAGCGCACCTTCAACCAGACCACCAAGGTGGCCAAGTTCTACCAGCAGGTCTTCAACCGGAATTCGATCGACGATCACGGCATGACCATGATGTCGTCGGTTCACTTCGGCGCGAAGTACAACAACGCGATGTGGAACGGGTCGCAGATGGTCTATGGCGACGGCGACGGCAGCATCTTCGTCGACTTCACCCGGGGCAACGACGTCATCGGCCACGAGCTGACCCATGGCGTGACCCAGCACAGCCTCCAGCTCGCCTATAGCGGCGATGCGGGCGGCTTGAACGAGAGCATCTCCGACTGTTTCGGCTCGATGTTCCGGCAGTGGGAGGCCAAGCAGGATGTCAAGAAGGCCGACTGGCTGATCGGGCGCGACATCATGGGGCCGGGGGCCAAGAAGAGGGGGTTCACCTGCCTGCGCGACATGGCCGATCCCGCCGCCAAGCACTGCCTGGCGCCGCAGCCGACCAAATATTCGCAAGTGACGCCCGGCATGGACCCGCATTACGCGAGCGGGCCGCCGAACCTGGCCTTCTACACGGCCTGCGCAACGCTTGGCGGATACAGTTGGGCCAAGATCGGGCAGGTGTGGTACCATTCGCTCACCGGTTTCGGGCCGATGCCGAACATGACGATGAAGACCTTCGCGGCGCGGACCCGGCAGGGTGCCCACACGTTGTATCCTGGCGATGCCGCAGTCTTCGCCGCCGTCGATACCGGATGGAAGAAGGTCGGGCTATAAAGCGTTTTCGAGCGAAGTGGATACC
>NZ_JBFUES010000460.1:0-5784 GCF_056403875.1 Bradyrhizobium sp. P2_E8 | reverse complement strand
GCGTCGGAGCCTGCCGGGTCCCGGTTACCCGAGAATCCCTCGCTGTTCGACGAGTCGATCTCGTTGCTGACGGCGATTGCCGGCCAGAGCGTCGGCGTGAAGCTGACCGTAACGGTGACCGACGGCGATGGCGATCACGTCACGAAATCGGCCACCGCGACTCTCATCGACAACAGCAAATCCATCGTCTCAATCGACGATTCCGGTCCGACGATCTCCGCTTCGGAGGATTGCGTCGATACGCCGCTCACCTATGTCGGCATCAAGGCGGGCAACGTCGACGAGCGCGGTCTCGATGGTCCGAGCGATCAGGACGTGCTCTTGTCCGGCGTCGGTCAGGCCAATGGTCCGAACGCGAACACGATCAATACGACGGGGAGCGATATCGGCGTCGGCAACCAGACGATCGAGGGCCATGAGGTCCACGGCGGCAAGGACCAGCCTGCGGAGATCCTGCGGCTCGACTTCGTCAACAACCTCACATTCTCTACCAATCCCTTCGCCTATAACGGGCACTACGAGGTCGATGCGGCCTCGTTCACGATCCACCAGATCCAGGGCAGTCCGAGCAACACGGCGACGGTCTTCGTCCAGGTCTTCAACGCCAACGACAACACCAATTTCAACGACGACGGCAATCCGCTGCCGATCACGCTGAACAACATCACCGTGACCGGCGATGCCAGCTACACCAAGATTCCGGTCTATGACGGCAACACCCTGGTCGGCGTCGTCATCGTCGGCCTGAACGAGGGGGCCACCGTCTCGGTCGACACGACCGACGACTTCAATCGTCTCGTCATCTCCAACTACGACAACGTCGCGTTCTCGAGCACGCCAAACGGCGCGCCGACGCTTCCGGCCGACCCGAATGATCCTCAGGAGGACAATGTCGGTCATCCGTTCTCGGTGAGCGGCATCTCGTCCGTGGTGTGCGCTCCCGCCACGCTCAGCGTCACCCATGACGAGAGCGCGGGATTCGCTCCGCAATCCGGGCCGAACCCGGAGAACGATGTCGATCCCGCGACGGCCCCGAGCGTGCTGACAGCCGCGATTGCCGGCGCCGGCATTGCTACGGTGCTCGGCTACGCCGAGTCGACCGGCGCCGCCAGCACTCTGTTCACGACGCCCGATTTCGGCACGGATGGACCCGGCCCGGCCGGAGGTGTGTCCTATCAGCTCACGAATTCCGCCGGTGGCGGGTTCACCGGCCAGGATTCCGGGCTGAACACCACGGTCGGCAACCACGACATCTTCCTGTTCACGGATTCCACCAATCCGAACATCGTCTGGGGCGTCGACGGCAACAACGTCCAGACCGGCGCGAAGGTGTTCGCGCTCTATGTCGACACCGACGGGCACCTCTGGGTCGCCCAGTTCGCGGCCATCGCGCACAATGTCGATGGCTCGACGCCCGCCGCCTATGACGACGAGGTCTCGATCACGAACGGCCTCGTGTACATCTCGGCCACCGCGACCGACGGGGACGGCGACACCGCCCATGCGGTTTCGCCCGCCGGGCTTCACATCAATTTCCAGGACGACGGTCCGCATGCAGTTGCGGAGGCGCCGCAGAACGTGCTCGAAGGTTCTGCGCCGGTCACGGGGCAGCTCGATTTCGATCCGGGTGCTGACGGCGCAACCGTCACTGAGATCAACGGGGTGACCCTGTCGTTTGGCAATGACGGGTATTCCCAGGCCATCTCGCTCGCCCATGGCAGTCTCCAGGTCACCGCGGACGGTGCCTACAAGTTCGTTGCGCAGCCTGATGACGTCTACAAGACCGGCGGGCCGGCGAATTTCACGTACACCGTGACCGATGGCGACGGCGATACGTCGGGATCGACGGTATCGTTCGTGGTCACCGACGACAGTGACCCGACCAAGGTGACGTTGAACGACGTGACAGTGAACGAGGGCGTCGGCACGGCGACGATCTCGGCCAGCGTCGACCATGCACCGCAGGGCAGCAACCTCGTGCTGACCTTGAGCAACGGCGCCACGATCACGATCCTTGCCGGTCAGACCACGGGCACGTCGACGCCGTTCGCGGTGCAGGGCGACGATCCCTATGTCGATCACGAGAGCTACAGCGTCTCGGTCACCGGCGCGACCGGTGGCAACTACGAAGCGCTGAACACGACCGACACGGCGACGGTGACGATCAACGACACCATCGACACGACGACGGTGGACTTGAGCGCCTCGACGGTGCTGGAGGGGCCGTCGGCGAATTACGTGTTCACGGCGACGCTGTCGAACGTCTCGCACGGCGATACGGTCATCACGACCGACCAGGGCGCCATCACGATCCACGATGGCCAGACCACGGGCACGTTGACCGTGGCACCGGTTCCGCCGAACRRCGAGGATCCTTATCTGGATAGCACCAGCCTGACGGCGACCATCACCGGTGCGACGGGCGGCAATTTCGAGAACCTGRTGGTCGGGACGGCGGCGGCGACGGCGCAYGTCAACGACACGATCACSACCAATTTCGTGACGCTGCACGACGTCGTGGTGCTGGAGAACCAGACGATCATTTATACGGCGCAGGTGGACTACGCGCCGATGGATACCCCAYTGACGGTAAYTCTGAACAATGGGGTGGTGATCACCTTCGATCCCGGTCACTTGACGGCGTCGTCGGATCCACAGCCCGCGCAGGGCGACGACGTGTATTTGGATGGCCACTCGACCCAGGTCTGGATTGCSAGTGCCTCCGGCGGWAGCTTCGAGAAGGTCGACTTCACCAAGTACGGCACTGCCACGGTGACGGTCAACGAYACCATCGACACGACGACGGTGGACTTGAGCGCCTCGACGGTGCTGGAGGGGCCGTCGGCGAATTACGTGTTCACGGCGACGCTGTCGAACGTCTCGCACGGCGATACGGTCATCACGACCGACCAGGGCGCCATCACGATCCACGATGGCCAGACCACGGGTACGCTAACCCTACCGTCCGGCAACGGCGAGGACGTCTATCTCGACGGGTCGCAGCTGACGGCGACCATCACCGGCGCCACCGGTGGCAACTTCGAGAACCTGGCGATCGGAACCGCGTCGGCGACGGCGCATGTCAACGACACGCTCGACCCGACCACGGTGAACCTGGGTGCCTCGACGGTGCTGGAAGGTGGGATCGCGAACTACGTGTTCACGGCGACGCTGTCGAACGTCTCGCACGGCGATACGGTSATCACGACCGACCAGGGCGYSATCACGATCACCGAYGGCMASACCACGGGSACGCTGACGATAGCGTCGGGCAATGGCGAGGACGTCTACCTYGACGCCAGCCAGCTGACGGCGACCATCACCAATGCGACCGGGGGCAAYTTCGAGAACCTKGTGGTCGGGACSGCGGCGGCGACCGCGCATGTCAACGACACGCTCGATCCGACCACGGTGAACCTGGGTGCCTCGACGGTGCTGGAAGGTGGGATCGCGAACTACGTGTTCACGGCGACGCTGTCGAACGTCTCGCACGGCGATACGGTCATCACGACCGACCAGGGCGCCATCACGATCMMCGAYGGCMASACCACGGGSACGCTGACGATWGCGTCGGGCAATGGCGAGGATCCCTATCTGGACGCCAGCCAGCTGACGGCGACCATCACCGGCGCCACCGGTGGCAACTTCGAGAACCTGGTGGTCGGGACGGCGGCGGCGACCGCGCATGTCAACGACAMGATCACCACGAACTTCGTGACCCTGGACGATGTCGTGGTCCTCGAGAACCAGACGTTCGTTTATACGGCGCATTTGGATTATGCGCCGCTGACCCCGTTCACGGTGAAATTGAACAATGGGGTGGACATCACTTTTGGCATCGGCCAGCACACGGCATCGTCTGCGCCGCAAGCGGCACAGGGCGACGATGTGTATCTGGATGGCCAGTCGACCCAGGTTTCGATCGCCAGCACGTCGGGCGGCAACTTCGAGGCGGTCGACACTTCGGACACCGCCACGGTCACGATCAACGACACGCTCGACCCGACCACGGTGAACCTGAGTGCCTCGACGGTGCTGGAAGGTGGGATCGCGAATTACGTGTTCACGGCGACGCTGTCGAACGTCTCGCACGGCGATACGGTGATCACGACCGACCAGGGCGCCATCACGATCCACGATGGCCAGACCACGGGCACGCTGACGATTGCGTCGGGCAATGGCGAGGACGTCTACCTCGACGCCAACCAGCTGACGGCGACCATCACCAATGCGACCGGGGGCAACTTCGAGAAGCTGGTGGTCGGGACAGCGGCGGCGACGGCGCACGTCAACGACACGCTCGATCCCGTCACCGCCACCTTGACGACCTCCAGCGCCGGCATCTCCGAGTTTGGCGGCTCGGTCACCTACACGGTGACGCTGACGAGCGGGCTGACACCGTTCACTCCAAAGACCGATTTGGTACTGACCCTGGCCAACGGTGAGCACGTCACGATCGTCGCCGGGCAGCCGAGCGGTTCGGTGACGACCAACTACACCGACGCGCAGATCACAAATCAGACGTCGATCGCCGATTCCATCACCGGAGTCTTCAGCGGCGGCAGCGAATACGAGCAGCTGCTGACGACCGGAACGACCTCGGTGCCAGTCGTGTACGCGCCGACCGTTGCGGTCGGCAGCAATGTCGCCTTGCCGGAAGACACCCAGGAGGTGTTCCAGTTTACGGCTACGCCGGTCAGCGCGGGCTCGCATGTCACCCAGGTCGTCGTTTCGGGCCTCACGGGCTGGAGCGTCGATACATCCACGGCCACGGTCAACGGTGCGACTGTGACCGCAACCTTCAACTCCGGTAGCGGTGTTCTGACCTTCAACATCAGCGGCGCGGCGGCCGGCACGGCCGAGACGGTCTCGGTGGCGATGACGCCGCCCCTGAACACCGATGTGGACGCGAGCATCACGATGACGGCCACCGCCGCGCAGGGCGCGATAAGCGCCACCAGCGCGGGTACGGCTGGGACCATCTACGTCGACGCCGTCGCGGACATGCCGACCGTGGTCGCCGGCCAGACGCACATGATCTTCGTGACCGACTCGCCGAGCGATTCCAATTCGGCCTTCAGCAACGGCGAAACCGGAGCGCTGCAAATCAAGGCGACGTTCGGCGACGTTCACGATGGATCGGAGACCCACACGCTGGATATCCATCTCCAGAGCGGGTTCACGGCCGGCCTCCTGGCAAGCGGCACGATCGCTGGCACCTACAACGGTGCCTCCACGACGTTCAGCTACACCTACGCTTCGGCGACGGGTGACATCCATGTCATCGTCCCCCAGGATACGGGTCTCAATCCGAACGCCAACCAGACCGCCACCATCGATCTGAGCTTTGCGGTGACGGCGCCGGCGACGGGCACGCTGCCAAGCACGCTGAACTTCACGGCCACGGCGACTGCCACCGAGGCCACGCTGCATGGCGGTGGGGTCGGCGCGAGCAACGCCGATCTCACCACCGACAATGTGGCGGCGTTCACCGATACGACCGGTATCCCGGCTGCTCGGCTGCTGTCGGGCACGATCGTCACCAACTCGAACCAGACCGCCCAGGACATGATCCTGACGTTCGTCGACCAGGAGCACCCGCTCGACGCCTACTCACAGCTGGTGATCACCAACGCGCAGGGCCAGCAGGGCAACGTCGCCTCGGACGCCGGTTTCAACATCTCGGGAGCGGACCACTTCCTGGTCTCGCTCGACGCCCCGTTCGACACCTCAAAGATCGGTGTGACCAACTTCACGCTCAACGGGACGCATATCGACGAGGCG
>NZ_JBFUES010000459.1:0-5789 GCF_056403875.1 Bradyrhizobium sp. P2_E8 | reverse complement strand
GGCATCCGCCGCGAGGCCGACAAGACCTGGCGCGACTACGTCAACACCTGGATCGACTTCAACAAGGGCCTCGGCTTCATCCGCAACGCGATCATCACCAACATGGAGCTGGTGGGCGTGACCGAAGCGGACATTCCGCC
This sequence comes from Bradyrhizobium sp. P2_E8, assembly GCF_056403875.1. NCBI lineage: Bacteria > Pseudomonadati > Pseudomonadota > Alphaproteobacteria > Hyphomicrobiales > Nitrobacteraceae > Bradyrhizobium > Bradyrhizobium sp. P2_E8. The sequence goes on along the minus strand of NZ_JBFUES010000459.1, from coordinate 5,649 downwards.
GGGCGTTTCGCTGTAAGTCAACGCCGTCATTCCGGGGCTCGCGRAGCGAGAACCCGGAATCTCGAGATTCTCCGGTGCGCAATTGCGCACCTGAGTTCGATGCTTCGCATCGYCCCGGAATGACAGTACGAGACGAGTAAACGCACGCATGTATCATTGGGACTTCGGCATCCTCTGGAGCTATCGCTGGCTCTTTCTCAACGGGCTCGGCGTCACCGTCGGCTTCACCGTGGTCATCGTGGTGCTCGGCCTCGTCTTCGGCCTGTTCGGGGCGTTCGGCAGCCTGTCGCGCTTCAAGGCGGTGCGCCTCGTCGCGCTCACCTTCATCGAGGCGTTCCGCTGCACGCCGATCCTGGTGCAGCTGATCTGGTTCTATTACGCGCTGCCGATCCTCGCCGGCGTCGAGATGACGCCGATCACGGCCTCGGCGCTGGCGCTCTCGCTCTATGGCGGCTCGTTCTATTCGGAGATCATCCGCGGCGGCATCGTCTCGATCGACAAGGGCCAGTCCGAAGCGGGTGCCGCGCTCGGCATGACCCCTGGCCAGGCGATGCGGCGCATCGTGCTGCCGCAGGCGATCAAGCGCATGATCCCGGCGCTGATGAACCAGTCGATCATCCAGTTCAAGAACACCTCGCTGGTCTCGGTGCTGGCGGTGCCCGACCTGGTCTATCAAAGCCAGGTCGCAGCCCATGACAGCTACCGGCCGCTGGAGACCTACACCGCGGTCGCGGTTGCCTATGCTGCGATCCTGATCCCGCTCACCATCATCGTCCGGCGCGGCGAGAAGCGACTGGCGGTCGGCGAATGAACGACATTTCGAAGATCGAGATCCGGGCCTTGCGCAAGAGCTTCGGCAGCAACGAGGTCCTGAAGAACATCAGTCTCGACGTCGCCAAGGGCGGCGTGGTGGCGCTGATCGGGCCATCAGGCTCAGGCAAGTCCACCCTGCTCCGCTGCATCAATCTGCTGGTCGTGCCCGACGGCGGCAGCGTCCGTGTCGGGGATACGCGCTTTTCGTTCGGCGATGGCTCGAAGCTGCCCGATGTGAAGACGCTGGCGAAATTCCGCGCCACCACCGGCATGGTGTTCCAGCACTTCAACCTGTTCCCGCACATGACCACGCTCCAGAACGTGATGGAGGGACCGGTCACGGTGCGGCGCATGGCCAGGGCGGATGCCGAGACCCTCGCGCGCGCGCAACTCGCCAAGGTCGGGCTTGCGGAAAAGGCCGACCAGTATCCGGCGACGCTCTCGGGCGGACAGAAGCAGCGCGTCGCGATCGCCCGTGCGCTCGCGATGGAGCCGGACGTGATGCTGTTCGACGAGGCCACCTCGGCGCTCGACCCTGAACTCGTCGGCGAGGTGCTCGCCGTGATGCAGCGGCTGGCGTCGGAAGGCATGACCATGGTGATCGTGACCCATGAGATCGCTTTCGCCCGCGAGGTCGCCGACCGCCTGATCTTCATGCGCGACGGTGTCGTCGTCGAGGAAGGCCCGGCGCGGCAGGTGATCGACAATCCGCAGGAAGCCGCAACGCGTGCCTTCCTCAGCCATTTCCACCGCACCGGCGCATTGCCTCCGGCCAACGCTACATCGTGATGCCCAATATCGATCGCGCCTATCTCGTCACCGGTGCCGCCAGCGGCATCGGCCGCGCCACCGCAAGACTGCTCGCGGCGCCCGGCACCGCGCTGCTGCTGCACACGCGCTCCAACGCGGCCGGCCTCGATGCCACCGCGGTGGAAGCCGAAGCGAAAGGCGCTGTTGTTGCAAAATGCCTCGGCGACCTCGCCGAGGAAGTCGCGGCCACCGATGCAATCGCCGCTACACAAAACGCTTTCGGCCGGCTGGATGGATTGATCCTCGTGGGCGGCCACGCCCGCCGCGGCAGCGCCATCGGCACGCCGGCGGATCAATTCCGCCAAGCGATGGACGAATCCGCTCTGGCCTTCACGCGTCTGGTCGACGCCGCGCTGCCGCTGCTGCGCGCTGGCCGCGACGCACGGATCGTGGCGGTGTCGTCCTTCGTGGCCCACGCGATCCGCCCCGAATTCGCGCCGTTCGCAGCGACGGCTGCGAGCCGTTCCGCGCTGGAAGCCTTGGTGCGGCTCACCGCAGTTGAACTGGCCGGCGACGGCATCACCGTCAACGCGGTGGCGCCAGGCCTCATCGTCAAGGACAAGCCAAGCGAAAGCCGGCTGTCACCCGAGCAGATCGCCGCAACCGAGGCGCTGATTCCGATGCGCCGCCGCGGGCGGCCGGAGGAAGTGGCCGAGATCATCGCCTTCCTGGCGTCGCCCAAAACATCCTACGTCACCGGCCAGGTCTGGCACGTCAATGGAGGCCTGACATGACCGAAGCGACCGTCGCACGCATCAGGCTGTTCCTGATCGAAAGCCCGATCAAGATGGCGCGCCTGCAGGGCGTCGGCAACGTCAAGGGCACCGTGAAGCGCGTGCTCCTCGAGCTCACGTCAAGCGACGGCGTGGTCGGCTGGGGCGAGGCGGCGCCGTGGGAGGTATTCACGGGAACGCCGGAGGCGGCGTTCTCCGCGCTCGACATCTATCTGCGGCCGATCCTGCTCGGCAAGCCGGTCCGCCGCATCCGCGCGCTGATGGCGGAGCTCGACCGCGCGCTGGTCGGCCATGCCGAGGCCAAGGTCGCAATCGAGATGGCGCTGCTCGACATCGTCGGCAAATCGTCGGGGCTGTCGGTCGCCGACCTGCTCGGCGGCCGCGTGCGCGACACCATCCCCCTCTCCTTCTCGATCGCCGATCCGGACTTTTCCGCCGATCTCGAACGCATGCGAAAAATGGTTCCGGACGGCAATGTCATCTACAAGGTCAAGACCGGCGTGAAGCCGCATCGCGAGGATCTCGATCACCTCGAGGCGATCCGGAAAGAATTCGGCGACAAGGTCGATCTGCGCGTGGACTACAACCAGGCGCTGGCGCCGTTCGGCGCCATCAAGATCCTGCGCGATGTCGAGCAGTTCGCGCCGACCTTCATCGAGCAGCCGGTGCCGCGCAAATATCTCGACGTCATGGCGCATCTGACCGCGGCGCTGGAGACACCCGTGCTCGCCGACGAAAGCTGTTTCGACCGCCGCGACATGATGGAGGTGGTGCGCCGCGAGGCGGCCGATGCCGTCTCGATCAAGCTGATGAAGGCCGGCGGCCTGTTCGAGGCGCAGGCGATCATGGCGATCGCCGACATCGCCGGCCTGCCCGGCTATGGCGGCACGCTGTGGGAGGGCGGCATCGGCCTTGCCGCCGGCACGCAGCTGATCGCGGCCACGCCCGGCATCTCGCTCGGCTGCGAATTCTACATGCCGCATCATGTGCTGACCGAGGACGTGCTGGAAGAGCGCGTCGCCAACCGCGCCGGCCATGTCGTGGTGCCGGACGGCCCCGGTCTCGGCATTCGCGTCAGCGAAGCCTCGGTCCGCGCCAATGCGCGGGTGCTCGCGGAGGCGTAAGACGTCGCCACAAATTCGCTGTCGTCCCGGCGAAGGCCGGGATAACCACAGGATCGAGTTTGACGAAGATTCCGGGTTGCCAGCTCGCGCAATAACCACTCCCTGTGGTTATAGGTCCCGGATCTGCGCGCGCTTGGGGCGCGCTTGTCCGGGACGACGACCGCGTATGCGGTGACAGCGGGGCCGAATCCTTCCCCTATCGGAATCGGTATCGTATGGTCGGCCCCAACAAGCCCGCCCCGCCGGGCCATCCGGAAAACCTTCATGCCCGAACCCGCCTGGTCGCTGCACTCCCGCCTGAAAGAGGACACCATCGACATCGGCGACCTGCCGTTGTCGAAGGTGCTGGTCATCAAGGACGCGCATTATCCCTGGCTGCTGCTGGTGCCGCGGCGCCCCGATGCGGTCGAGATCATCGATCTCGACGAGGTGCAGCAGGCGCAGCTGATGACCGAGATCTCCCGCGTCTCGCGCGCGCTGAAGGAGATCACCAAATGCGACAAGCTCAATATCGCGGCGCTCGGCAACCTCGTGCCGCAGCTTCACGTCCACATCATCGCCCGCCGCACCGGTGACGCCGCCTGGCCGCGGCCGGTCTGGGGCGTGATGCAGCCCTTGGCGCACGACGCCACCGAGGTGCAGAATTTCATCAGCGCGCTTCGCCGAAAAATCTGGTTGGGTTGAAAGAACAAGAAATGTCAGCATTCGACGCATTTCCGCTGGGGCAGCCGGCCTTCGTCACCAACGTCCTCGACCGCGCCGCGCATCTGCGCCGCGACGACGAAAAGCTGTTCGCGCTGGAGCAGAAGCCGACCTCGCGCGCCTATGTGGTCCATCGCGACTCGCTGCTGGTGAAGCGCGAGGGCGAAAAGGTGCGCGCGCTGCTGGGAATCGACGAGGCGCTGAAATGCGGTGCCAATCCCGGCACGATCTTCCTAGGGTTGCGCGACGGCGCCGCTGTATTCGGCATGGGCCTGTCGCAAGCCGCCGCCGAGAAGCTGGTCGGCCCCGAGGACTACAGCCTCACCGAGCTGCGCGGCATGGCCATGCAGGGCGCGATTCGCCCCGACGAGCTCTCGGCGGTCGCGATGGCGAAGTCGATGGTGAGCTGGCACCAGCGCCACGGCTATTGCGCCAATTGCGGCACGCGCAGCGCGATGAAGGAAGGCGGCTGGAAGCGCGATTGCCCTGCCTGCAAGGCGGAGCATTTTCCGCGCACCGATCCGGTCGTGATCATGCTGGTCGCCTCCGGAGAAAAATGCCTGCTCGGCCGCCAGAAGCAGTTTCCGCCAGGCATGTTTTCGTGCCTTGCCGGCTTCGTCGAGGCCGCCGAGACCATCGAGGACGCGGTGCGCCGCGAGATCCTCGAGGAGTCCGGCATCCGCTGCACCGACGTGCAGTATTACATGACGCAGCCGTGGCCTTATCCGTCGTCGCTGATGATMGGCTGCAGCGCGCGGGCGCTGAACGAAGACATTGTCGTCGACCACTCCGAGCTGGAGGATGCGCGCTGGTTCACGCGCGAGGAGGCGGCCCTGATGCTGACGCGGACGCATCCCGACGGGCTCGCCGGCCCGCATCCCTTCGCCATCGCCCATCATCTGCTCGGCCGCTGGGTGCACGACAAGAGCGGCGCTTGAGCTGAGGCCAGCGATGGCCGGGATCGCACCGCGCATCCTCTGCATCGGCATTCCCGTACGCGACCTGACCTTTCGCGTGGAGGCCGTGCCCGCGCGCGGCAGCAAGGCGAACGCCACGCATCTTGCCGAGATCTGCGGCGGCAACGCGCTCAATGCCGCGATCGCGATGGCACGGCTTGGTGGCCGCGTCGCGTTCGCAGGTCCCATGGGCGATGCGCGGGAGACGTCGAGCGGTTTCATTCTCGAACGGATGGCGAAGGAAGGCATCGACACAAGCCATATCGTGCGCATGCCTGATGTGACCACGCCCGTCTCCGCGATCATGATCGAGCCCTCCGGCGAGCGGACACTCACGATCTATCGCGATCCCGGCCTGTGGAGCATGGAGTTGCCGGACGCCGACGTCCTGCTCGCCGATTGTCGGGCAATCCTCGTCGAAAGCCGCTGCGCCGCGTTCGCGACCTCCCTCTGCACCGAGGCGCGCCGGCGCGGCATCCCCGTCGTCGTCGGCGTCGACCGCGCGATGTC
>NZ_JBFUES010000458.1:0-5813 GCF_056403875.1 Bradyrhizobium sp. P2_E8 | reverse complement strand
CCAGAGCATCGCGGTCGGCGGCGTCAGATTGTGGTCGGCGGCACCGATCGGCATGGTCGGCGTGCCGATCACGAGCGGAAAGCCATTGGCCGCGGCCTTCGCGGCATGATGCTCGGCCAGCGACTTCGACCGCGTATAGGCACCGGGCATCGCGTCGGCCGGCTGCAGCACCTCCTCGGCGGGAGCGCCGTTGAGGTCGGTATAGGGGAACAGGATCGATTCCGTCGAGCAGTGCAGGAAGCGCGACACGCCGCGCTTCATCGCAGCTGCCAGCACGACCTCGGTGCCGCGGAAATTGACGTCGTGAAAGTCCTGCTTGTKGGCAACCCACATGCCGGGCAGGCCGGCGAGGTGATAGACCTGATCGACGCCGGCCAGCGCGGCATCGACCGCGGCGCCGTCCAGCACCGAGCCGTGAACATAGTGGACGTCGGTATTGGCGGCGGCCGGCGGCCGGACGTCGAGAACACGCACCCGCTGCCCACGGGCGCGGAGCGATTCTACGAGATGATGTCCGATGAAGCCGCTGCCACCGGTAACCAGTACGAGAGCCATGAAGAAGGTTTGCTGTTTCGCTTCTAGAGCTATCGGGTTGAAAGGGAATTGGTCGGAAGAGGCGCCAGAATCGCGGCAAGGTCGCGACGGAAGCCCAGTGCAATGAATAATTTTGCCATGACAAACATCGGTCCCAGCAAAAGATGCGACGGAAACGTGAATAACGAGGCTTCGCGCCCCTCAAAAACCTTGTGGCCGATGGCCTGCGCGGCAAGGCCGAGCCCGACCAGCGCGGCGAAAATCGCCCACATCGTCATGGTGCTAGCTTGCGCCGAAATGGTCGTGGCGATCGAAAACAGCACGACGGAGACGGCCAGAATGCCGACCCCGAGCGCAACGTCGAGCAGCAGCCAATAGATCAGAACCGGCAAGGCCAGGATGACTGCCAGGCTGAGTTCAGTTCCGAACAGCGGCACCTTCACCAACGTCAGCGGCAGCACGGCGCCCGTGAACAGCAAGAGGATACCGACCACATGCATCGCCGTATTCCGGGGATCGCGATGGTACTCGACATAAACGGCAAGTTGGCGTTGAAACAAGCCACCCATCTTGGTCTCATGCAGCACAGGGTTGGGGAAGGACGAACCAGAGCCTATAGCACCTGATAGGGCAGTGCACAAACCGGCACTATTGTCGCGCAAGACCGTGCTGTCGCGCTGTGAAACAGGTCACAAAACAATCAGGACTTCAAGGGGTTCCGTCTGGCGCCGAGGCGCGCTCGTTCAGCGCTTCTTGGCGGGCTTTTTCGTCGCAGGCGCAGGTGCCGCAGCCGGATGCGCGGGTGCCTCCTCCGGTACCTTGGCAAAGGTCAGGATTTGCAACTGGCCGTTGACGGCCGCGGTCGGCTTCGCCCGGTCGAGAAACTGCTCCTCGCCGAGGCCGATCGGGTGCAGCCGCTTGGTCGAGATCTTGAACGTGTTCACCAGCACGTCGCGGATCGCGTCCGCCCGGCGCTGGCTCAGGATCGCATTGGCCTCGCGCGTCTTCGAATTGGATTCGACGTGGCCGACGATCAGGAAGGTGTAGGGCAGCAGCGAGGATTGAACCAGCGCGTCCGCGATGCGGCCGACGGTCTGGTAGGACGCCGGCTGGATGATCGGCGTGTCGGCGTCGAACTGGATCTGCGCGTTGAAGGCGGGCAGCTTGGCAAGATCAGGCGCGATCGGCGGCCGGTTCACCGGCCCCGGATCGTTCTTGATCCTGGCCTTGGCGCGCTCCATCACCTGCTGCTTCAGCGCGGGAAGGTCGATTTCGGCGGCCTCTTCGACATGGTTCAGCTTGCCGACGATGTCGTCGCGGGTCGGCGGCGCCGTCTGTGCGCTGGCTGCGCCCGCGAGCAAGGCGAGGCCGAGCGCGATGCCGATTCCGGCAGTGGAAAGCCCCTTCGCGCGCATCATCGATACCCCGCGTCGTCCACGGCCTTCAGGCAGTTGTTGCTGATGCCCTTGGGCGTCGAGACCAGGCAGGGGATCGACTTGCTGGTCTCCTTGGTCGAGCCGCCGCAGACCTTGACGATCTCGCGCTGGCAGGCGTTCGCCACCGTGATGCGCGCGGCGACGCGCTTCTGGATGGCGTCGAAGACGCCGAGATAATCGCTCTGGCACTGCGGCGAGAGCACGTCGCGGTTGCGGGACAGGCACTCCTTCAGCCGGGTCGAATCCGGATTGACGCCGCGGCAATTGGCGACGATTTCCGCACCGCAGCTCGCCGCCAGCTTTCCGATCGAATCGCCAAAGCTCATGGTCTCCGCCGCCGCAAGCGACGGCATAACCAATGCCAGCACGATCAATGTGATGGAGCCCCGGACCATGGCCGCATCTGATACGGGGAAGTTCGCGGTGGTCAAGGGGCGTAGAGCGAAGAAAGACGGCGGCGTAACGCCGCCGCAACAGGGGAGGGCCTCACGCCCGCTGCACGAAGCTGTCCACGACCTTCTTCTCGCCGGCCTTGTCGAAGGCGATGGTGAGCTTGTTGCCGTCGATCTTGGTGACGCGGCCGTAGCCGAATTTCTGGTGGAAGACGCGGTCGGAGAGCGAGAATTCCGAGGTCGTGCCGGTGGATTTGGCGACCAGCTCGCCCTCGATCGTCATCGGCCCGCGCCGGCGCGAGGAGAAGCTGCCGAAATCGGGTCCGGATGACGAGGAGGACGAGAACGTCGCGGCCTCTTCCTCGAAGCTGCCGTGGCCGCCGGCGCCGGTGCGGCCGCCGCCCCGGTTGCGGTTGGCCTGCGCCCGCTGCCAGCCCGGCGTCGTATAGCTGGAGCCGAACGCCTCCATGTCGTCGAAGCGCGAGGCGCCATAGCCGCCGGTGCCGCCCCAGGCCGAGCCGCCCTTGGATTCCGTGATCTCGACATTGGCCGCCGGCAATTCGTCGAGGAAGCGCGACGGGATCGTGGTCGACCAGGTGCCATGGATCCGGCGGTTGGTGGCGAAATAGATCATGGCGCGCCGCCGCGCCCGGGTCAGGCCGACATGGCCGAGCCGACGCTCTTCTTCCAGCCCGGCGCGGCCCTGTTCGTCCAGCGTGCGCTGGCTCGGGAACAGGCCTTCCTCCCAGCCCGGCAGGAACACGTTGTCGAATTCGAGGCCCTTGGCCGAATGCAGCGTCATCAGCGACACCGCGTCTTCCTCGGCGCCGCCGTCGCGGTCCATCACCAGCGAGATGTGCTCCAAAAACCCTTGCAGGTTCTCGAACTCCTCCATGGAGCGCACCAGCTCCTTGAGGTTTTCGAGCCGGCCGGCGGCGTCCGCCGAACGGTCTTTCTGCCACATCTCGGTGTAGCCGCTCTCGTCGAGCACGATCTGGGCGAGGTCGGTATGCGCGGTGACTTCGCGCTGGGCGCGCCAGCGGTCGAACTGGGCGACGAGGTCGCGCAGGGACCCGCGCGCCTTCGGCTTCAGCTCGTCGGTCTCGACCACCGCGCGCGCCGCCTCGAACAGCGGAATGCGGCGCTTGCGGGCGTGGTCGTGCAGCATCTGCACGGTGGCATCGCCGAGGCCGCGCTTGGGCGTGTTGACGATACGCTCGAAGGCGAGATCGTCGGCCGGTGAATTGATGACACGCAGATAGGCCAGCGCGTCGCGGATCTCGGCGCGCTCGTAGAAGCGCGGGCCGCCGATGACGCGATAGGGCAGGCCGAGCGTGACGAAACGGTCTTCGAACTCGCGCATCTGGTAGGAGGCGCGCACCAGGATCGCGATCTCGTTCAGCTTCTCGCCCTGGCGCTGGATCTGCTCGATCTCCTCGCCGATGCCGCGGGCTTCCTCTTCCGAATCCCACGAGCCCGTCACCGTGACCTTCTCGCCGTCCTGATCCTCGGTGCGCAGCGTCTTGCCGAGCCGGCCTTCATTGTGCGCGATCAGGTGCGAGGCGGCGGCGAGGATGTGGCCGGTCGAACGGTAATTGCGTTCGAGGCGAATGACCTTGGCGCCGGGGAAATCGTGGTCGAAGCGCAGGATGTTGTCGACCTCGGCGCCGCGCCAGCCATAGATCGACTGGTCGTCGTCGCCGACGCAGCAGATGTTCTTGACGTGGGGCGTGGCCACCGCCACATGCTCCGTCATTCCGGGGCGATGCGCAGCATCGAACCCGGAATCTCGATCCTCGGACTCACTGCTGGATTCCGGGTTCGGCTCTTCGAGCCGCCCCGGAATGACGGTGGGCGCGGTTTGCTTCGCCGGCGCCTGCGACAGCAGCCGCAGCCACAGATATTGCGCGACGTTGGTGTCCTGATATTCGTCCACCAGGATGTATTTGAAGCGCTGCTGGTACTGCCGCAGGATATCCGGGTGCTCGCGGAAGATGCGGATGTTCTCCAGCAGCAGGTCGCCGAAATCGGCGGCGTTCAGGATCTTCAGCCGCTCCTGATAGCTCGCATAGAGCTTGCCGCCCTTGCCGTTGGCGAAGACAGCGGCTTCGCCCGAGGGCACCTGCGACGGCGTCAGGCCGCGGTTCTTCCAGCCGTCGATCAGGCCGGCCAGCATGCGCGCCGGCCAGCGCTTGTCGTCGATGTTGTCGGCCTGAAGCAGCTGCTTCAGCAGCCGGACCTGGTCGTCGACGTCGAGCACGGTGAAGTTCGACTTGAGCTGCGCCAGCTCGGCATGGGTGCGCAGGATGCGGCCGCCGATGGAGTGGAAGGTGCCGAGCCACGGCATGCCCTCCACCGCGTGGCCGAGCATCTGGCCGAGCCGGTGCTTCATCTCGCGCGCGGCCTTGTTGGTGAAGGTCACCGACAGGATCTCGGCGGGGCGGGCGCGGCCCTGGCTCAGGATATGGGCGATGCGCGTGGTCAGCACGCGGGTCTTGCCGGTGCCGGCGCCAGCCAGCACCAGGACCGGGCCGTCCAGCGTCTCCACCGCCTCGCGCTGCTCGGGATTGAGCCCGGACAGGTATTTCGGGCCCACCGAGGCGCGCGCACGCGCGGCGATGCCGCCGGCTGCGGGCTGGTGGTCGGGGACGCTGGTGATCTTGCTCGGCTCGGTCATGCGAATCATTTGGCCCCACGATGGCACCGCGGGGTGACGGGAGGGAGCCTTCATAACAGGGATTGGTGCCTATATGGGGCGGCGGTGCGAGGTTTTCCACGTACGTGGCAGGCCGATTTGTTCCTGCGGGAGCTGCTAATTTCCACCTTGCGTGGGCAGGAACCATCGTTCCCGCGTCGAGATTGTCTGGACAGGTGGCGCGGCCAGCCGCGCCGACGCAGACAAATATCAAGACGAGGATTTGACCATGCTTGGCTGGGTTGTGACGTTTCTGGTTATCGCACTGATCGCCGGTATCCTGGGCTTTGGCGGCATCGCCGGCGCTTCGATCGAAATCGCCAAGATCATCTTCTTCATTGCGGTCGTGCTGTTCCTGGTTTCGGCCGTGGTCGGCCTCGCCCGCGGCCGCAGGATCTAGCGGTGTTATCCTCATGGTGAGGAGCGCGGAACGCGCGTCTCGAACCATGAAGGCCCGACTGTGGCCTTGCATCCTTCGAGACGCCCGCTTCGCGGGCTCCTCAGGATGAGGGGTTAGAGAGGACTGTTTGGCTACCGCTTCGAGGGCATCGCCACGCTCCGGCCGATGGCCTCGGGCCGGGCCAAGTCGCTGTGGGCCCTGGCGATGCCTGCGATGCGCTGCTGGATATCGGGCGGAAACGCCGCAACGCGCCGTGCGTTCATGTCCATGTGCAGCGACATGTTCTCCGAGGTGGCCGATAACCAGCCTTCGGTGGCGTGCCTCATCTCCTCGAACGTGTGCAGCCGCTTGTCGTC
>NZ_JBFUES010000457.1:0-5818 GCF_056403875.1 Bradyrhizobium sp. P2_E8 | reverse complement strand
ATGCCAATTCCCCGCTGAAGGAATGGTTTGAGAGCCTGTCCAGCGATTTGGGGCCATACTGCTCGGACGCAGATGGATACTTTGTCGCCGACATCGATTGGGAATCCGAGCACGGGCACTACCGGGTGCGCATCGATGGCGAGTGGGTGATGGTGCCGTGGTCACACAGCCGAACAAGATCGGGCGGACCATGGTGTGGAAATACTATATCGACGGCCACCCCCGGGTCAGGTGCTTCATGCGGGGCACCATGATCTGACATGGGAGAGCCGGCTTCAGCTCCGATGACTGCGCCTGACACACCGCAAGAAAACCCACTAAGTGCAATAATAGAATTAATATAACGAGGCGTCGGCTAGCTGTTTTTCTCGCGCGGAATTTCCGGCCGATGGCGCGGTCGAGCCTGCAGAATCCCTGTATTTCTTCCCACCGAGCGCAGCTGGCCCGTCGCCGCGGTCAAAGGACGATCATCTAATTGCTTGACTAGTTCTAAAAAAGAACTGTAAGTTTTGCGGACAGAGGGCCGGGCTCAACGGCCACAGGGCTCACGCCTGCCAATCATGCTTGGACAGCGAGGTGCGCAATTCACTCCGCACCATGCCGGGCGAGCGACCGGGTGATGCAACAAAACACATGACGTGCCCGGATGGGTGCGCATCAGGGAGGACGGGTCATGTTGGCGAAATGGAAGAGCCTTGCGGCTCTGGCTTTGCTTTTGAGCAGTCCCGCCTTCGCAGCCGACGAGCCGGGAGTAACCGCGACCGAGATCAAGATTGGCGGGGTGTTTCCGTTCAGCGGACCGGCATCATCGATCGGTCTCGTAGGCAAGGGCCTTATCGCCTACATTCAATCGGTCAATGACCGCGGTGGCATCAACGGCCGCAAGATCAACTACATCGCCTATGACGACGCCTACAGCCCTCCGAAGGCGGTAGAGCACGTCCGCAAGCTCGTCGAGAGCGATGAAGTGGCCTTCATGTTTGGGCAGCTCGGCACGCCCGGCCTTTCGGCCACGGCGAAGTACCTGAGGGCGAAAGGAGTGCCCAGCATCGCAATCATCAGCGGCTCGTCCAAGTTCGCCGATGTCGCCAGTTACCCGCTGACCACGACGGGCCTCGTCAGCTACGACACCGAAGGAAAGATCTACGCCAAGTATCTGACCAAGACGCTGCCGAATGCCAAATACGCGATCCTCTATCAGAACGACGATCTCGGCAAAGACTACGTCAACGCCTTCAAGGCCTTTCTCGGCAAGGACTACGATCGGAGGGTCGTCAGTGCGTCGTACGAGGTCACGGAGCCGACCGTCGATTCGCAGATCACGAACCTGAAAAGCTCCGGCGCCGACGCCCTGATGATCGCGGGAACGCCGAAATTCGCAGCGCAGGCGATCCGGCAAGCTTCCGTGATCGGCTGGAAGGCGACGGTGATCATCAACTTTCCGTCCGGTTCGGTTGGAGGCACGCTCGCGCCGGCCGGTCTCGACAAGTCAGTCGGCGTGATCGTCGGCACCATCAACAAGGACGTTGTGGATCCGACGTGGAAAAACGACCCTGCCATGCAGGCCTATCGGACATTCCTCGACAAGTATTTGCAGGGCGTCGATATCACCAACGGAAGCTACCTGACGGGCTATCAGCAGGGCATCCTACTCGAGCAGATCTTGAAGCAATCCGGAGATGATCTGTCCCGCAAGAACATCCTGGCGCAGGCCAAGAATCTCAGGGATTTCGTCGTCCCGACCGCGCTGCCGGGGATCAAGGTCAACACCAGCGAGGCCGAAAACATGATCTGGACGCAGATGCGTCTGCAGCGGTGGACCGGCTCGACCTGGGAAGCTTTCAGCGAGGTGTTGGACGCCAAGTCCGAATGAATTCACCCCAGCCAGGGTGACGGACGCGGTATGAGCTGCGTTCTCCGCGCCGGCAGGCCGGCGCTGAGCACGACAGGAATGCACCGCGTGCGGTCGCCTTTCAGCAGTTCGGGAGATCATCTTTGATGTCGACGACGGCACTGACGTTTGCACCGCGTGAGGTTTCCATCGAGCGTCGAGCAGATGGCACGCTTATCTTGAGCTCGCCCCTTGAGTGGGAGCCGTGCGATTGGCGCATCACTGATTTTCTTCCACGCTGGGCCAGCGCCGTCCCGGATCGAATCTTCCTGGCGCAACGCAACGCGAAGGGCGGATGGGACGAGATCACTTATGGTGATGCTTGGTCGCAGGTTCAGGCGGTCGGCCAAAGCCTGATCGACATGGGCGCAAAGCCGGCCGACAAGCTTGCGATCCTGTCCGGAAACTCCATCGAGAACGCGGTGATCTCGTTTGCGGCGATGTCGATCGGGGTCGTTCTGGCGCCGATATCGCCAAACTACACGCTGATGCCCGGGGGGCTAGCACGCCTCAGGGACATCGCGGAAGTGCTGCGCCCGACTTTCGTGTTCGTCCAAAGCGGCCGCGACTTTTCCGCTGGACGCGCCATTCCCGAACTGGCAGCCGCGACCTGGATCAGCGTCGATGGTGCACCGGACACAGTGCTTTTCAAGGTTATGACCGATCGGACCGGGAGCGACGGGTTCGAGCGCGCATCGCGTGAGGTGCCTTGCGACGCGGTCGCCAAGATCCTCTTCACATCCGGTTCGACCGGCTTTCCCAAAGGAGTGCTCAACACCCACCGGATGATGGCAAGCTCCCTGCAAATGGGGAGCCTGCTCGTGTCACCTCCGGCTGCGCCGGTGCAGGTTGAATGGCTGCCCTGGCACCATACGATGGGCAGCAATGTCATCCTTCACAGCATTCTGAAGAATGGCGGAACGCTCTATATCGACGATGGCAGGCCGCTGCCGCAGCTCTTTCACAAGACGGTCGCCAATCTCAAGGAGGTTTCGCCGACCGCCATGTTCAACGTGCCTGCTGGCTATAATCTCCTGTGCGACGCGATCGAGAAAGACGCCGATCTCGGCGCCAGCGTGTTCAGGCGGATGGACCGATTGAGTTATGCCGGCGCGGCAATTTCGCAGGGCACGCTGGAAAAACTGTATCGATTGACATTCGCGGTCACAGGCCGGCGAATTCCTGTCATGTCGGGCTATGGTACGACCGAAACGGCGCCGACAATCAGTTCGACGCATTGGGCGACGGACCAGCCCGGAGAGATCGGTCTTCCCGCACCGGGCTTGCAGCTCAAGCTCATCCCGGTCACCGATACCTATGAGGCCAGGGTCAAGGGACCGAACGTCACGCCCGGCTATCTCGGAAGGCCGGATTTGACGGAAAAGGCCTTCGATGAGGAGGGGTTCTACCGCATCGGCGACACTGTCTCGTTTCTGAACCCAGAGAGGCCTGAGCTCGGGCTGCGGTTTACAGGCAGAATTTCCGAGAACTTCAAGCTTGCGAACGGCACCTGGGTCTCGATTGGCAATATGCGCGCGGCAATCCTGGCTGCGACCCGTGGCGTCTTGCTCGACATTGTCGTTGCGGGCGAAAATCGCGAGGCGTGCGCGCTGCTCTGCTGGTTGAATCCGACCGAGGCGGCACGAATTTCGAACGGCCAAGCCGCAGATTTAACCTGCGATCCTCTCGTGATTCAATTTCTGAAGGATCGTTTTCAGGAATATAACGAGACCGTCGGGAGCAGTGAAAGAATCTGTTGCTTCTCGCTGCTGAAGGATCCGCCATCAATGGCGGCGGGAGAAATTACCGACAAGGCCTACGTCAACCAACGTGCCGTGTTGAAAGTTCGCTCCGAGCAGGTTGAGCGTCTCTACGCAATTGAACCGGGCCTCGATGTGGTCTTGGTGTAACAGCGAATTCAACGTTGCGGAGCGGTTATTGCAGCACGGCGTGCGCTGCCGCCTCAAGCGGCGCGTGAGCGTGCCTTTGTCTTCCTGGTCTCCGGGGCGCTCTTCTCCGGGAGGCTGCGGGCACCCGGCCCCGGGTGAGTATGAACCTCCTTCGCCGACAGGGGCTCGCCGCATTCGGAGCACACCATGACTGGATCGAAGTTCTTTCCGCATTTGCGGTGCTGGTGCAGCAAGGGACGGCCGCGCTCGTCGACCATATGAGTATCACCCCAATGCACGATCGCCATCATGATGGGATAGAGGTCGAGGCCTTTCTGGGTCAGGATGTATTCGTGGCGCTTGGGCGATTCCTGGTAGGGAATGCGGCGCAGGATGCCCTGCCGAACCAGCTTCTTCAGCCGTTCGGCCAGCAAGTGTCGCGTGATTCCGAGCGCCGACTGAAATCCCTCGAAGCGGCGCGTGCGCAAGAAGCATTCGCGCAGGATCAGAAGAGTCCAGCGATCGCCGATCACGCCGATGGTTCGGGCCATCGAACACGGTTCTTCCTCGAGTTCTTTCCACTTCATTCACACACTCCAGTCGTGCCGGCATAGGTCGTTCCGAATCGCCACACGGGCCAGCGCGGCCTCTTGCATTCTAGATAGGTACTAAATCGCAAACAATCCCCCTCTAGGCAGGTGAAACCAGCGGATTACAGGTACATTTGACAGTTCTATTTTAGAACTGTATGGTAGAGGGAAATGAGATTGGCGATCGGATCGCCAATGTCCGCCATGCGATCTCCGGGAGAAGCCGCGATGACCTTGAAGGTTGAATTCCAGTTCGATTTCGGCAGTCCGAACGCCTACCTCGCGGAAGTGGCCATTCGGGGCATTGAGCAGCGGACCGGTGTGAAATTCGCGTACGTCCCGGTTCTGCTCGGCGGAATCTACAAGGCGACCGGCAATATGTCGCCGTTCGAATCGCTTCGCGGAATCAAAAACAAGCCGGAATACCAGGCGCTGGAGACCCAGCGGTTTATCCGACGCCACAACATCACGAAATTTCGTCAGAATCCCTTCTTTCCGGTCAACACGCTGATGCTGATGCGCGGTGCTGTCGCCGCCCAGTTCGAGGGCATGTTCGAGCCCTATTTTCGCGCCGCCTATCATCACATGTGGGAAGAGCCGAAGAAGATGGACGATGTCGAAATCTTTCGTAACGCGTTCATGTCCTCCGGCATCGATATTGATCGCATCGTTGCGCGCGCGCAGCAGGACGACGTGAAGAAGAGGCTGATCGATCTCACCGGCGATGCCGTCCGCCGCGGCGCCTTCGGATCGCCGACGTTCTTTGTCGGGCAGGAGATGTTCTTCGGAAAGGATCAGCTGCGCGACGTCGAGGAATCCATCGTCGAGCAAAGCGGCAAGACGCTTTCCGGGACGGCCTGATGCCAACCGCATCCCGCTGGAATCGGAGCAGCGGGTAGGGCAGCAGAGCTGACGACTTTACCGCCCGTACTCACAATACCGATTGACGAGTTCTAAAAAAGAACGTTAGTTGGGTCATGAAGCGCGCCGCGTTGGTCTGGTCTGGCCGTGGGTACCGGACTGAGCCGCTTCCAAGCAACGCATGACATCACAGGGAGCAGACCTTTGCAGAAGAGAAACGCAACAGTGGCTGTGATTGGCGCTGGCGACTATATCGGCGGCGAAATCGCCAAGAAGTTCGCCTCGGAAGGGTTCACTGTGTTCGCCGGCCGCCGCAACGGCGATAAGCTGGCGCCGCTGGTCAAGGAGATCGAGGCCGCTGGCGGCGAGATCCATGCGCGCTCGCTGGATGCACGCAGAGAGGAGGAGGTCATCTCCTTCCTCAACGACGCCGACAAGCATGCGCCGCTCGAGGTGTGCATCTTCAACATCGGCGCGAACGTCAGTTTTCCGATCCTCGAGACCACCGAACGCGTGTTCCGGAAGGTCTGGGAGATGGCCTGCTATTCCGGTTTCCTGGCTGGCCGCGAGGCCGCGCGGCTGATGCT
>NZ_JBFUES010000456.1:0-5824 GCF_056403875.1 Bradyrhizobium sp. P2_E8 | reverse complement strand
CGTAAACAGGCCATCGAGTACGGAGCGCGTGCCTGCGAAAAGGACACCCGTTATGCCCAGATCGCGGCGAACCGACACAATTGACCCCCTGCCAGGCGGAGCATCTGCAGCCTGCTCGGCCTGTTGGATGACCTTTTGCAACGCTTGGATCGGCCCGCTGACAAGCCGTAGGTGTGCCTCCAGGCGCGGGATGCCCTCGGGCAGCCGCTCAGCCCAGGTCGTGGCCGGTACCGATAACGCCGCCACCAGTCCTACAAGCGCTCCAATGACCAGAAAGACGGTGAAGAGCGCTCCGACAGCCCGGGGGAGATGCTAACGCCCCAAGAGGCGGACAGCGGGTTGAAGCAGGAGATTCAGCACGAGTGCAAGCATGACTGGAAGGATGATCGAGCTTGCCACGTAGAGCGCCGCAAGGACACCTAATCCGAACAGGCCACCGAGAAAGAACGTCCGCGGATCAGATGGAAGCGGCATCTCCGTCTCATTGGCAGCCTCGATTGCCGCAGCGTGTGGCTCTGGCGGATCGACATCCAGCGGGATGGGAGGACCCTGCGGCGGCGGTACGACGGCAACCATGGTTTTCCCTCTGGAGATGAGCGGATCATCTCCTCGGTGCCAATCACCCCCCTTTCAGCGTCAGGCTTCGCAAGAGCACAGGCGTGAAGCTTTTGCACCGCTCCTCAGGCAGGCAAACAAGCGGCTTACGAAGCCCGCCTAAATTGCAGCGAGGAGGACTTCGTCGTGACCGCACCTTGCGCATTTAAAGGTGCGCAGATCAAAACCGGACTTGTCCGGTTCGATGCAGACCAACGTCATCGGAGTGCGGCATCGCGAGCAGCTATGAATTCTGAAGTCTGCGGCACTAAGCCCTCGGATTGGATTGACTAGACAGCATGATACTCCCCTTGAGAACCAGGCGGGAGCGCGACACTCTCAGTCACCGACTGTTGCCTATGGTAGGGCGGTGATCCAAACAACCTAGCTTTTTGGGTTCCCTCTGCGCTGGTCAATATTGCTCGCTTTCGCAAGAAGACACGCGAGAAAACAGCACCACGCGCAGCGCCCGGTTCAGATGTTGAGGGCGGCTCTTGAGCCGCCCTCTCGCGTTTTGTAGCTGCTTGTCGTGTGGTTGCCGAGCTCGCCTAACCCTCAATGATGTAAACGATCTCATGCGTGCGCGGGCGAAGGATGATGTACTTGCCGTGCACGAGGATGAAGTCGTATCCACGCCATTCCGGATAGATTTCCACGATACGTGACGGCATCGGGTAATACCGGACACCGGCTGGGACAGCCGTTCCGATCGAGAGATTGAAATTCACGTTCGTTACTTCCTCGACCTTCTCTTGCTTGATCGCCGAGGTTATCTGGGTGCGCTTCTCGGCGGGAGGCGATGCCGTCGCCGAGGTTGCCGCATTTCCCGTCGTCCTACTGTCGGAAGTCGAGGGCTTGGTCTCGGCAGTCGGCGTTTTCAAGTCCTTTGAGGTGGCGGTCGAATCAACGGCCTTTGCCTTGCTGTCGGCTTTCTGCTCGCTTGCCGTCTTGCTGTCAGAAAGTGACTTCGATTCAGCGGTCGGATTCTTCATGTCCTTCGAAGTGGCGGTCGGAGCAGTCGAGTCCGATGCCTTCGACTGGCCCTCGGCTTTCATGTCGCCGGTCGTTTTTGCGTCCGGCTTGACCTGCACATGTTGAGGCTTACCCTCTTTTGACGCAGCGCCTGCCGCTGGTGCGTTCATCGGCACCGCAGTATCGCCTTTAGGCGAGGCGGCAGCCGGGGCTTCCTTCGCTGCTCCTTGAGCGGCGCCTTGCGCTGTCGCAAGCCCGGTCGTGGCCAATAGGGCGGCAACGGCCGCAGACGCCATTAAGGACTTCTTCATCTGATATTTTCCAATTCAAATCGAGTCTATGCCGACGAGCGTCGGCCATAGGGTGGAACGGTCTCAACAGACTATAGTTCCGCTGATGTCTTCGGTTGGAAGATAGGCGCCGTCAATTGACGACGATTACATTCAGCCTTTCGTTCGGGCTCCCGGACGCGCTCTCGCGTCTAGCTGAATTACTGGCGTAAATAACTGCGCTGTGCCATCTAAACCCAAAACGGCTATTGGCTCTCGAACAGGCACTAAGCGCGCTCGCAAAAAACGCCTCTTTTGCTTCTGCGCGGTCGTAAATTCGAGGACGTAGTTTTGAATAGCGTGCTTGGCAAGCACACTTAAGCGGCGCGTGAGTTGCCATGCCTGCAGAGTGGCGACCCAATCCTGGGCTTGACAGAACTTGTCGTAGCACCAAGCGAGAGCAGGAATTGATATAAGTTTCTCGCGGCTAAGTTTGAAAAGCCGCTCAACAAGCAAGAATTTGAGGAGCTCGCCAAAGATGAGGACCATAAGTCCCTCAACGAAGTGGCCTGTCGCCATCAGGTAAGCTGCGATTGGCTTGACAGGCTCCAGCAAAATAACCGGCACAATGAACAATGCCAAGGTCGGATACGGCCGAAGCGACACAATCCACGCCCGCACGCTTTCAAACACCCAGCAATCCGCCAGCCAGCGAAGTGCAGGCTTGGCGAGAGCGAAAAGCACGACATCCACCAAGAAGTAGACGGCGGCCATCAGAAATACAGAGGATCTGAATATGCGGCGCAAGCTGGTTCTCCGACGAACCAAAGCGCGAACCCATCATAAGTTCACCGGCCAAAGCGACGGATTACAAAACCACCACGGAACCTTTGTTCGGCCCGCTGTCGGAGCTTCGCTGCCGCCCGGTGGATCGTTCGGGCCTTTAGGTGCTATGCTGCCGATAGTCGAGCGCGGTCAGTCCATGGATGGCACGCTCGCACAGCTTGTCGGCATCGCGCTCGCCGTCGCCTGCTGCCTGTACAATTCTCCTGGCAATGATTTCCCGATCTACCTCCAGCTGGCCGATGTGTTGAAGCGTTCGACATGCCAGGTCGTACGCCGCGTTCACGGCGGTTACCTGCTCTGGGTCAACGGATGAGCTTTCGAAAATCGGATTGACACTGGCCATAATGCTCCTCACGGTGGCTCGTTTGCCAAGCTTAGTTACGCCTCGCGATGAACCAGAGCCACTTTGCTCCGGCACCGCGGGACAGACATGTTACCGATTTGTCGGGGTCATCCTTGCAACAAGCTCTGCGAATGGCTTGTACGACTGCTTGGCAAGATCGCCGTAAAGCGCGCCGATCTTCTGCGACTCCGCAACGAACGTGTCATAAGTTGCCTTGGCGAAGTCGGCCTGAATTTCAATCGCCTTGTCGAGCGACTTTACGCCCGAGAGCATCTCAACAAACAGTTTCGCGTCCTCAAGCGACTTCTTCGTGTAGTCCCCGTAAGCACTGGCAATCGCAAGGAAGCCCCCAGGCAAGGCGCTGGACGAAGCTCCTGTATTGAGTTGATCATTGCCATTCGGTTGGTGCGGCAACTTCTGGTCTGTCCGGATCTGATCTGACATTTATGTTTCCTTGTTCGTTTGGTGGTGGATCAACGTCGCGCGCCACCAATGGTTGCTTCAAGCACCCTCAGTTCTCGCTGGTCTGTTCCGCGGCGTGTGTTCGTACGACGAACGGGCCGCTGCTCGCGCGCAGCGAATTTCTCATCGGCCGGTCGGCTAGCCATCTGCCGGCGGCGCGTCGGCGCAGACAGGCCAGCCAGGGCCGGTAGGACGCCTATCCATGGGAACGATCTGACAGTTGCGTATTCGAAAAATGAGTCGAATCGTGAAAGCGCGCGTATGGGATAACCGACGCTAGTTCGGGAGGTGATCAATATTGGTCAGCGGCGGCAGCATCCATAGTTACACGATGGTGCATCACCGCTCGCAGTGGCATCCACCGGTGACTGGGAGTTTCGCGCTCCCGCCCTGATCAAGGCTAGCTCCATGACCATCCAGCGACCGATGTGTCCCAAATGCCAGATAAGCATGATGCTGGCGCGCATTACGCCCGGTCACGCCGGCTTTTGCATTCATACCTTCGAATGTCCCGCTTGTGATGTCATCCACCAGCTCCTCGACCAGGCAGTCGACCCGATGAAATGCGCAAATACTTTAGCTTGGTTTCGGGGCGAACTGCGGGCGCCGACATAGCACGCGCGCAACCGAAGCGATCAAGCCCTGAAAGCATCGATGTGGGCATTGCGGCGACGAAGCCGAGTGCGACGCTTGGCTTCGCAACGGCCGTGACCTRCACAGCTCCAACGAACATCTGGCTCAGCGCATCGATCCGCGAACTCAGCGCCGCCCTTCGACATATCGAAGGATGGTCTCCGAAAGGCGCACGACCAGCTCTTTCAGCTCTATATTCTCCTTTTCGAGAGAGCCGAAGGGCGCCAATCATTTGCATGTCGTCGTCCGGATTCTGGGGCCAAAAGGTGGGCGGCTTTCCCTCGGCGATTATTCCTTCCTCCCAACAGCCCTACCCCGAGGATACATACACTTAGTGATACCGATTCGCTGGTCGATATTGCTCAGTTTCAACGGCGAGCGCTTAGTTATTATGGCCCTGATCTGCCGCGACGCTCTCCGTTGCGGCTTGCTCTTGCCGCCACCAGCATGACATCATGCTGGGAGAGCCATGCTACCCAACCCGCTCCGCATAGCCGCCCGAGCAGCGGCGAAGCGTTGAGCCAACGATATCGCCGGCAGACGTAGTCACCCGAACATCCGCATCATGATTGCTTTGCCTAGGGGGGCGGCGCGTATTCCGGTGAATGCGGTGACGTAGTCACCGGAATAGAAAGCTCGAATGAGATCAACGCGCGTGTTGAGGGTCGCATCGAACCGGATCGCAAATCCATCCCCAGTGCGCCGCACGACCAGAGCGGCGACAGTTCTCTCCCGAAGAGTGCAATGAACGGCAGCGCCAACAGGTGGGGGATTGTTGCTCACGAAGCGGGCACCCGTGATCGACATGTCTGCCAAGCGGTAGATGCCGGACCGCCCACCGATATTGAAAAGAACCGGCTCAGTTCGCTCGAACCGCTCGGCCTTTCGCCGCCGCGGCTGCTCGATGGACACCAAGCAGACGATCGTCAGGATGACCGCATTGTATAAACTCCAGGCCAGCGCGAGGCCGCCATAGGCGATCATGTCGCCTTGCGCATGAAGCACGAAGGCATAGGCAATTCCGGCGAGCGTGATCGCCAGTGCGGTGCCGTATACTCTGAGCAGTGGCCATTCGATGAAGCGTTGATTGCGATCCCCGCCCTTTGAGGTGACCTCGAATTTGTGCCCCTGCGTCTTGAGCAGCCCCGCCGCCACGGCTTTGAGAACCGCCGGCAGTGCAATGTATTGAGCGACGTCCGACATCACCGCCATGGAGCGTCCGCGGGAAATCCAGGCAATGGTGAGCGAATACCAGACATAAAAAGGCAGGAAATATTCGAGGAGTACGGAAAGATCCGTCTGGACGGCTTTGATGCCGAAGAGAAGATAAAGGCTCGGAACGACAAGACCGAATACCTTGATGACATAGGTCGAGGTCCAGCTCATGAATGCTTCGACGAGGGACAGCCTGTCGACAACATCCAGCTGCGATCTTCGGGAAAAGGGGCCGCTGCGCCCCCGAATGATCTGCATGAAGCCAAGACACCATCGGCTGCGCTGAGTGATGTACTCCTTGAGTCCCTCCGGGGCTAACCCCAAGGTCAGACGTTCGTTCAGGTACACCGTGCGCGCGCCAATTTCCTTCAGCCGCAGCGTCAGCAAGTAATCCTCCGTCACGGAATCGGTCGGAAAGCCGCCGATCTTCACGAGGGATGAGAACCTGATGACCGACGACGTACCGCAGCAAAAAGCCACGCCCCAGGCG
>NZ_JBFUES010000455.1:0-5843 GCF_056403875.1 Bradyrhizobium sp. P2_E8 | reverse complement strand
CTCTTGGCCACCGCCTTGCCGAGCCCGTCGCCGAGCGAGAGCTGCTGGTGGTCGATCGCAGGCCCGAGCACGGTGGCGCGCTTGTGGGCGACGGCGCCGTAGAGCTTGTCGGCGGCGTCGGCGAACTGCTTGACGCCGTCCTTGACCAGCTCCTCGGTGATCGCGTCGAGCGAGACGCCGGAGCGCTCCAGCTCTTCCAGCACACGCCTTGCGTCGTCGACATTCTCTTCCAGGCTGTCGCGCGGCTTGCCGTGGTCGCGGAACGCGTCCAGCGTCGCCGGCGGCACGGTGTTGATGGTGTCGGGGCCGATCAGTTCCTCGACATAGAGGACGTCGCTGTAGTCCTTGTTCTTGGTGCCGGTCGAGGCCCACAGCATGCGCTGCGGCTTGGCGCCCCTGGCGGCGAGCTTGTCCCAGCGGGGACCGGAGAACAGGCGCTTGTAATCCTGGTAGGCGACCTTGGCGTTGGCGATGGCGACCTTGCCCTTCAGCGCGGCGAGCCGTTCCTTCTCGCTGGGGTCGTTGGCGCGCGCGATCTTCTCGTCGAGCTGCTTGTCGACCACCGAATCGATGCGGCTGACGAAGAAGCTCGCCACGCTCGCGACATGCGAGGGATCGCCGCCGCCCGCGACGTATTTCTCGAGGCCGGCGAGATAGGCCTCCGCGACCTGGAGGTAGACCGCCTTCGAGAACAGCAGCGTGATGTTGATGCTGATGCCCTCGCCGATGAGCGTCTCGATCGCCGGCAGGCCTTCCGGCGTCGCCGGCACCTTCACCATCAGGTTCTTGCGGTTGACGTCCTTCCAGAGCCGCCGCGCCTCGGCGACTGTGCCGGCGGTGTCCATCGCGAGATAAGGCGAGACCTCCAGGCTGACATAGCCGTCGCCTCCCTTGAGGCGGTCATAGACCGGGCGGAGCACGTCGGCGGCGTTCTGGATGTCCTCGACCGCGACGGCTTCGAACAGGTCGGCCACGCTCCGGTCGCCGCGCTTCAGCGCCTTGCCGATCGGAGCGTCGTACTCGTCCGAACTACCGATCGCCTTCTCGAAAATCGACGGATTGGAGGTGACGCCCTTGACGCCGTCGGTGTCGATCAGCCGCTTGAGGTCGCCCTTGGCGATGAAGCCGCGGGCCAGGAAGTCCAGCCAGACGGCTTGTCCGTGCTTTTCCAGTTCTTTGACGGGATTCATGATGCTTATTTATCTCCAAGCCTGCGGGCGAGGGGTTTCCGCGCCGGTCCTGACGCGCTATCCTCTAGCTAACATGCTCCCGGGAGGGAACCAATCAAGGGTGTAGGCGTCATACCCTCAGTGTAACTCCGTCGCGATCATGGCGATCCAGGCGGTTGTGGCTTTGTTGCGTGAAAAGTCGTTGGCCGGGGAGGTTCGGCCGAGGCCTCGTTGCGCAACGTCCGCCGGCCGCTGCACAGAGTGCCACCAGCGGATTCCGATCCGCCTGATGCTTCGTCGCCCGCTTGCGAACGACCATGCTGGGGAAAGCATGCACGCACATCCTGACCGCCCACCGCTCGCCCTTGCCAACGGTCCGCAATCGGTCGCGCCGGCCGTAAGCATCGACGCGGCCTACGATCTCGACATCAATCCGTGCGCGACATATCTGCGGCTGCTGGTCGCGGCGGGCTTTGCGATGACCCTGTTCGGCGCCAGCCTTGCCTTCGACTGGGGCGGCTTGGGCGACTACGACACGACGGTCGGCTATGCCGGCGTCGCGCTGTTCGGCGTGGTCACCAGCCGGCTGATCTGGATGCTCCCCGCCGAACGCGGGCCGGTGGTGATCGTCACCCCCGCTGGCATCCGCGATCTCCGCATCGGCAATGAATTTCTTCCGTGGGAGTCGATTGCGGAGGTTTYGACCGAGCAGCGGCGCAGCCACAGGATGATCGTGCCGACGCCGACGCTGGCCTTGCCGCGGCAGCTCGCCGGCATCCGCGCCAGGATCCGATCGATGTCGCGCGGCGCGCAGGACGGTCGCATCGTCGTCCGCCGCGACGGACTGGCGATCGGTTTTGACACATTGCTGCGCGCCTGCCGTGACTGTCATGCTGCCAGCTACTCACGCACCGCATTGCGGCGGGACCGCGATCAAGGTGCGCCAGACTCAGGTCCGCTCTCGCAAGGCTTGGCCGTACAAGCGTCATAAAGCTGCCGCCGGCGGACGGCTATGCTGCACCGCCGGATAGGCCGATCCCCGGTAATGCCCGGATGTTGCGGCCGAGTGACATTTTCTGGAAATGAGCGAAGATATACCTAGATTCGCATAAAGAACAGGCAGGTGCCTGTTCGTAACTCACCCAGTTGCCTACGTTGTGCGTTGCGTGAAGTCGGCCCCCGGGTGTCCAATGATCGTCATGTGCTCACGCTGATTCGAGACGGCCTGAGGAACGGTCCGGTAACTGCTTTCGTTTCAGCTTGTAGCGGAACTCACGCGGAGAGGGATCATGTACAACGATTCTCTATTCAACGCTTTCGCTCGGTCGTTCGAGGCGAGAAGCCAGCTCGACATGTCGATGGCGGAATACCTGGAATCGTGTCGAAGCGATCCCATGAAATACGCGAACGCGGCCGAGCGACTGCTAGCAGCGATCGGTGAGCCTCAGACAATCGACACGGCCAAGGACCCACGCCTTGGCCGTATTTTTTTGAACCGCACCATCCGCACCTATCCAGCCTTCGCCGGTTTCTACGGCATGGAAGAAACCATCGAGCGCATCGTTGGTTTCTTCCGGCACGCGGCGCAGGGGCTCGAAGAGCGCAAGCAGATCCTCTATCTGCTCGGCCCGGTGGGCGGCGGCAAATCCTCGCTTGCAGAGCGGCTGAAGTCGCTGATGGAAGTGCATCCGATCTACGTGCTCAAGGCCGGCGACGAACTCTCGCCTGTGTTCGAGAGCCCGCTCAGCCTGTTCGATCCCGATCAGCTCGGGCCGATGCTGGAGGAGAAATACGGCATTCCGCGCCGGCGCCTCACCGGGTTGATGAGCCCGTGGTGCTACAAGCGGCTGGAGGCCTTCGGCGGCGACATTTCCCAGTTCCGGGTCGCAAAGATCCAGCCGTCGCGGCTGCGCCAGATCGCGATCGCCAAGACCGAACCCGGTGACGAGAACAACCAGGACATCTCCTCGCTGGTCGGCAAGGTCGATATCCGCAAGCTCGAGACCTACGCCCAGAACGATCCCGACGCCTACAGCTATTCCGGCGGCCTCAACCGCGCCAACCAGGGCGTGCTCGAGTTCGTCGAAATGTTCAAGGCACCGATCAAGATGCTGCACCCGCTGCTCACGGCGACGCAGGAAGGCAACTACATCGGCACCGAGAACATCGGCGCGATCCCGTTCACCGGCGTCATCCTCGCGCACTCCAACGAGGCGGAGTGGGCGAGCTTCAAGGCCAACAAGAACAACGAAGCCTTCATCGACCGCATCTGCGTGATCAAGGTGCCCTATGTCCTGCGGGTCACGGAAGAGCAGAAGATCTACGAGAAGCTGATCCAGGGCTCCGAGCTGGCGTCGGCGCCGTGTGCGCCGTCGACGCTGGAGACGATGGCGCGGTTCTCGGTGATGTCGCGCCTGCGCAAGCACGAGAATTCCACCATATTTGGCAAGATGCGGGTCTACGACGGCGAGAGCCTGAAGGAATCCGATCCGAAGGCGCGCAGTGTCCAGGAATATCGCGATGCCGCCGGCGTCGACGAGGGCATGGACGGCGTCTCCACGCGCTTTGCCTTCAAGATCCTGGCCGCAACGTTCAACCACGATCCGCAGGAAGTCGCCGCCGACGCCGTGCATCTGATGTACGCGCTGGAGCAGTCGATCAAGCGCGAGCAGCTGCCGGAGGAGGTCGAGAAGCGGTATCTCGAGTTCATCAAGGCGGACCTTGCGCCGCGGTATGCCGAGTTCATCGGAAACGAGATCCAGAAGGCCTATCTCGAATCCTACTCGGATTACGGCCAGAACCTGTTCGATCGCTACGTCGATTATGCCGATGCCTGGATCGAGGATCAGGACTTCAAGGATCCCGATACGGGACAGCTCCTGGATCGCGAATTGTTGAACCAGGAACTGACCAAAATCGAGAAGCCGGCGGGCATCGCCAACCCCAAGGACTTCCGCAACGAGGTCGTCAAATTCTCGTTACGGTCGCGGGCCCAGAACGGGGGCAAGAATCCGACCTGGACCTCCTACGAGAAGATTCGCGATGTGATCGAAAAGCGGATATTCTCTCAGGTCGAGGACCTGCTTCCGGTCATCTCCTTCGGGTCGAAGAAGGACGGCGAGACGGAGAAGAAGCACGGCGAGTTCGTCGCACGCATGGTGGAGCGCGGCTACACCGAGCGTCAGGTTCGCCGGCTCGTCGAATGGTACATGCGTGTGAAGCAGGCCGGTTGAGGCGGATGGAAAAGTGCCCATTCACATTATTGACAGGCGCCTGAATCCAGGCGGCAAGAGTCTTGAGAACCGCCAGCGGTTCTTGCGTCGGGCCAAATCCCTGGTGCAGGGCGCCGTCAAGAAGACCTCGCAGGAACGCGACATCAAGGACGTCCTGGAGGGTGGTGAGGTCACGATTCCGCTCGACGGGATGCATGAGCCGCGTTTCCGCCGCGAAGGCGGAACGCGCGACATGGTGTTGCCCGGGAACAAGAAGTTCGTCGAAGGCGACTATCTCCAGCGTTCCGGCCAGGGCAGCGCCAAGGATTCCGGTCCCGGCGAAGGCGACAGCGAGGACGCCTTCCGCTTCGTGCTGAGCCGCGACGAGTTCGTCGATCTCTTCCTCGACGACCTCGAGCTGCCGGATCTTGCCAAGCGCAAGATCGCGCAGACCGAGAGCGAGGGCATCCAGCGCGCCGGCTACACCACGTCGGGCTCGCCCGCCAACATCTCGGTGAGCCGGACGGTGAAGCTCGCGCTCGCCCGCCGCATTGCGCTCAAGCGTCCCCGCAAGGAGGAGATCGAAGAGCTCGAAGCCGCAATCGCCGCGTGCACCGACGAGGACGAGCGCGTGGTGCTTCTCGCCGAGCTGGAAAAGCTGAAGGCGAAGACGAAGCGGATTCCGTTCATCGACCCGCTCGACATCCGCTACCGCCGCTTCGAGACGGTGCCGAAGCCGGTCGCGCAGGCGGTGATGTTCTGCCTGATGGACGTCTCCGGCTCGATGTCCGAGCACATGAAGGATCTCGCCAAGCGCTTCTACATGCTGCTCTACGTGTTCCTGAAGCGCCGCTACAAGCATGTCGAGATCGTCTTCATCCGCCACACCGACCGCGCCGAGGAGGTGGACGAGCAGACCTTCTTCTACGGCCCGGCCTCCGGCGGCACGCTGGTCTCCAGCGCGCTCCAGGCGATGCACGAGATCGTGCGCGAGCGCTTCAATCCGTCGGACTGGAATATCTACGCGGCGCAAGCCTCCGACGGCGACAATTCCTATTCCGACGGCGAGCTTACGGGCATGCTGCTGACCGACAAGATCCTGCCGGTCTGCCAGTTCTTTGCCTATCTCGAGGTCGGCGAGTCCGGCGGCAGCGCCTTCGATCTCTCCGACTCCTCACTCTGGACCCTCTACGAGCGCCTGCGCAACAGCGGCGCACCGCTCTCGATGCGCAAGGTCAGCGAGCGCAGCGAGATCTTCCCGGTGTTCCACGACCTGTTCCAGCGCCGCGAAACCTCTCAGGAGAAAGCCGCTCCATGACGGAAAGATTGTTCGAGGGCGCGGATTGGGACTTCCACACCTTGCAGCGCATCACCGATGCCTGTGAGGAGGTGGCGAAGAACGATCTCGGGCTCGACGTCTATCCGAACCAGATCGAGGTCATCACCGCCGAGCAGATGCTGG
>NZ_JBFUES010000454.1:0-5844 GCF_056403875.1 Bradyrhizobium sp. P2_E8 | reverse complement strand
GTCGACCTCATGAAGAAGGTGCAGGCGACGCCGGAATGGAAGGACTACATCGAGAAGACTTCGCAGGTCGACACGTTCCTGACCGGTGCCGAGCTCGACAGGTTCATCAAGGAGGACCTCGAGCACGTCAAGCAGGTTGCGGGCGAGCAGGGCTGGCTGGTCAAGTGAGGCTGGCAAACCCCTTCAGCGGCAGGGCGGATGCAGATGACGAATAACGTGGCGGGAGGTCGCCTGCGGCCATCCTTCGAGACGCCCGCCTGCGGCGGGCCCTCAGGATGAGGTCGCGCTTTGCGGCGAGATATCAGACCCTCATGGTGAGGAGCCCGCCAAAGCGGGCGTCTCGAACCATGCAGGCCGAGCACGTTCGGCAGGCTCCCCACTGTCACATGTGATAGCCCAGCCCTCAGAGGTACCACGCGATGATATCGCGCCGCGTTCTTGAATTTGCGACCGCCGTCCTCGCCGGCAGCTTTGGTGTGGCTGTCGTCGTGTCCAGCCTCGACAACGGCATCGGCTGGTCGAGCGCGGGGGTGGACGCCGGCACGTTCCCGTTCCTGACCGGCATCATCATCGTGCTCGGAAGCCTCTACAATCTGGTGCGGGGCCTTCTGCCGGCGACGACGCTCGCAAGCGTTCCCGTCGCGATCACACCGATCGAGCTGCGCCGGCTTGCCGGCCTGTTCGTGCCGGCCGCGATCTTCGTGGCCGCGATCCCGCTGGTCGGGATGTACGTCGCCTCAAGCCTGTACGTCTTCGCGGTGCTGGCGATCCCGAGGCACCAGACCGTGCCACGCGCGCTGGCGATGGCAGCGGCAACGGCGCTGGCGCTCTACGTCGTGTTCGAGCGCATGTTCCAGGTCAGCCTGCCGCATGGCGCGCTCGCTGCCGCGTTCGGCATCTGACGGAGAGGCCGATGGATAACCTCCAGGAACTCCTGCACGGCTTCAGCATCGCGATCACCGTGCCGCATCTGCTCCTGATGGCGGTCGGCGTGCTGCTCGGCATTCTCGTCGGCGTGCTGCCGGGGCTGGGCGCGCCCAACGGGGTGTCGCTGCTCCTGCCGCTGACCTTCGGCATGCAGCCGGTGTCGGCGATCATCCTGCTCTCCAGCATGTATTGGGGCGCGCTGTTCGGCGGCTCGGTGACCTCGATCCTGTTCAACATCCCCGGCGAGCCGTCCTCAGTTGCAACCACCTTCGACGGCTATCCGATGGCGCGCGACGGCCGGCCGACGACGGCGCTCGCGACCGCCTTCGGTTCGGCTGCGTTCGGCGCGCTGGTCGGCGTCATCCTGATCACCTTCCTCGCATCCTGGGTGGCGCAGGTCGCGCTCGCCTTCGGGCCGCCGGAATATTTTGCGGTCTATTTCCTCGCCTTTGCGAGCTTCGTCGGCATGGGCGGGGCGGCCCCGATCAAGACCGTCGTGGCGCTGGCGATCGGTTTTGCGATCGCCGCCATCGGCATCGACACGGTCTCGGGCAGCGTCCGCCTGACCATGGGCATCGACGAGTTGGTCAAGGGGGTGAACTTCGTCGTCGCGGTGATGGGCCTGTTCGGCATCGGCGAGCTGCTGGTCGCCGTCGAGGAGGAATTTCATGCCCGCGCCGTCTCCTCTAAGATCGATTGGCGCGAGGTGTTTCGCGCGGTCGGCCGCCTGCCGCGCCACAGCGTTGCGTTGCTGCGCAGCGCCGCGATCGGGTGCTGGATGGGGATCACGCCGGGCGGCCCGACCGCCGCATCCTTCATGAGCTMCGGCATCGCCCGCCGCTTCTCGCGCCGCGGCCGATATTTCGGCACCGGCGAGGTCGAAGGCATCATCTCGCCGGAGACGGCCGATCATGCCGCGGGCACCAGCGCGCTGCTGCCGATGCTCTCGCTCGGCATTCCCGGCTCGGCGACCGCGGCCGTCATGATGGGCGGGCTCATGATCTGGGGCCTCAATCCCGGGCCGATGCTGTTCGTCGACCAGAAGGATTTCGTCTGGGGCCTGATCGCCTCGATGTATGTCGGCAACATCGTCGCGGTTGCGCTGGTGCTGCTGACCGTTCCGGTCTTCGCCGCCCTGATGCGAATTCCGTTCGTGGTCATTGCGCCCCTGATCGTGATCATCTGCGTCGTCGGCGCCTATTCGGTGTCGAATTCCTATCTCGACGTGGTGATGATGCTCGGCTTCGGAATCGTCGGCTATCTCTTCAAGAAGCTGTTCTATCCGCTGGCGCCGCTCGTGCTCGCGATCGTCATCGGCGACAAGGCCGAGGATGCGTTCCGGCAGTCGATGCTGATGTCGAAGGGATCGCTCGGGATCTTCTTTGCGAACAAGCTGGTGACGTGCCTGATCGTGGCCGGCATCGCGCTGCTGCTGCTTCCGCTCGCGTTGCAGCTCGCGCGTTTGCTGCGCAGGCCCACGCCATCCGCCAGGAATGAGACGACAGCTCAGGAGAAGGTGATCATATGACCGCAAAGCCGCTCATTGCATTGGCGATGGGAGATCCCGCCGGCATCAGCCCGGAGCTGACCGCGAAGCTCGTGGCGGAGAACGACATCCGCGCCCGCAGCCGGCTCGTGGTGATCGGCGACCGCCGCATCTTCGACGAGGGCGCGCGCGTTGCGGGCGTCAAGCCGGACCTGACCATGGTGGAGCAGGGGGACGACCTTCGATCGGCGCAGGGCGACGCGCTGTTTGTCGATCTTCGCCACCTCGATCCCAGGGACGTCGAGCCGAAGACCGCGACCCTCGCCGGCGGAAAATTCGCGCTGGCCAACTACCGGCACGCGCTCGAACTCGGCCGCGACAGGCGCGTCGATGCCGTCTGCTTCACCCCCTTCAACAAGCAGGCGATGCGGCTTGCCCGCGCCGGGTACGACGACGAGATCGCGTTTTCCGCGGAGGTGGTCGGCCTCAAGACCGCGGCAAGCGAGTTCAACGTGCTGGACCGGCTCTGGAACGCACGGGTCACCTCGCACATTCCGCTTAGGGATGTCGCTGCAAAGCTGTCCAGCGAACGCATCCATCGCGCGCTGAAACTGACCGATGCCTGCATGCGCAACGCCGGCTTCGCGCGGCCGCGCATCGCGGTTGCGGGTCTCAATCCTCACGCCGGCGACGGCGGCAATTTCGGGCGCGAGGAGATCGACGTGATTGCGCCCGTGGTCGCGGCCGGCCAGCGCGAGGGCATTGCCGCGGAGGGGCCGTTCCCGGCCGACACCGTGTTCCTGCGCGCCAAGGGCGGCGCCTTCGATGCGGTGCTGACGATGTATCATGACCAGGGTCAGATCGCGATGAAGCTGATGGGCTTCGATCGCGGCGTGACCTTGCTCGGCGGCTTTCCATTCCCGATCTGCACGCCCGCGCACGGCACCGCCTACGACATCGCAGGCCAGGGCATCGCATCGATCGGCGCCAGCCGCGCCGCGCTGCTGCTCGCGGCGGAGATGGCCGGGCGCCCTGCTGCGTGACGAGGCGGTGCGCGCCACGTCGCGAGACAGAATTGCACCGAGATCAATGTTCTTATTGTACTCACAATTGTGCCGGTTCATATTGCGGCGCATCGATCAAAATGCACCGAGAGGGGGCGCGCCCGACAAAGCAGAGCAACAGAATGAGTATGAATTATCTTGATGTGTTTCTGGCATTCCTCGGAATGACCTTTGGCCTGCCTTCAGTGCTGCCCGGCCTCTTTTTCCGGCGGAAGGCCGAGCCGCCTCGGACCTCGCAAGCGAGGTCGACCGACGCCGGCACCACAATAACCGATGACGACATCACGGCGACCTGAGCCGAATCTCGCCCGCGATGTTTCGGCGTGACGCGAGCCGAGGTGCGAGCGTGACGGTCATGGAGATGCGCAGATGGATGTGACGGTCGCTACAGTGATCATCGCCTTTTCGGGCGTCTTCCTGATCTGCTTCATGAAGGGCGCATTCGGCGGCGGCTTCTCCATAGTCGGCATTCCGTTGCTGTCTTGCGTAATGGATCCGGTCACGGCGGGCGGCCTGCTCGCGCCGCTCTTCATCGCTATGGACCTGTTCGCGCTGCGCTACTGGAAGCCCTCGACATGGTCGAAGCCGGACCTGGCGTTGCTGTTGCCCGGGCTCGTGATCGGCATTGCCCTCGGCTATCTCTTGTTCCGTGTATTGGACCATCGCGCCGTCGCGATCGTGATGGCGGTGGTGACGTTGAGCTTCGTTGGCATATGGCTCGTGAGTGATCCGAAGGTGGTCATTCGTCCGCGCTCGCCACCGAACGCGGTTGCTGCCGGTCTTGCCTCGGGTGTCACGACCATGGTCGCACATTCCGGCGGACCGCCCCTGGCGATGTACCTCCTGCCGCTTGGCCTCAGCAAGGAGGTCTACGCGGGAACGACAAGCCTGTTCTTCACCGTCGGCAACGCGATCAAGGCGGTACCTTGGCTATTGCTCGCGCGGCCGGCGGGCAACGTCTGGATCGTGATGGCGGCGTGCCTCTTTGCTATTCCCAGCGGCGTCTGGCTCGGCTGGCGGCTGCACGGAAAGCTGGACCAGCGGCAGATCTACCAAGCGTGCCATGGCTTGCTGGCCGTGACGGCGTTGAAGCTGTTGTGGGATGGAGTGTCTGGTTATCTCGGATAGGCTGTAAGTCGCGCCGCATCATGTCAAAGCGCGTTGGCGCGCGCAAAACGCCAACGAACACAACCCTCCGGCTACTGTGCATGGGGTTGTTTTCGCAGTTCTTGATCGGGCAGGCGGACGCTGGCCTCAGGCCCCGCAGATGATCACGCCGTACCAGCCGAGCCCTCGATAGGTCTCGTAGCCCGGCGTCGCATGGAAGGCCACCATCGTGCCGGAGCGGTCCTGATAGAAGCCGGAGCGCTGGCCGTTCAGCGACAGCGAGATGCGCTCGCTCAGAATGCCCTGGCCGTCGGAGGACGCGATGACGCGGAAATTGGAGTCGACCAGCAGCACGCGGGCCTTGTCGCCGTCGCCGACGCGCACGCCCTGGACGATGGCGCGGGCCTGCGGCTCCCAGTCGAAATGGATGGCGAGCACGCCGATCGGCGCGCCGTTGGCCTGGCCACCGGCGCGGACGCTGGCGCAATAGGTCGCAACCTGCGCGTTGCCGAGCAGCGGCTGGTTCTCGACGTCGCCGGCGACATAGTCGTCGCCGGAGCGCAAGGTCCGGGCTTCGCGAAACCATTTGGTGTGGGCGACGTTCTGGCCGACGACGCGAAAGCGGTCGGCGCGCCCGTTGGCGATGACGTTGCCGTCGAGGTCGCAGAGCCAGAGGTCGAGATAGACGGTGTAGGCGCCGAGGATGACGCCGAGGCGCTGCGAGGCATAGGTGACCGCCGCCGGAGCAGGCGAGGCCGCGCAATCGACTACGGCGGAGTCGGTCGCCCACCAGCGCACGTCGCAGGTGCGTTCATAGAGGTTGCGGTCGATCAGTTCGACCGC
Source organism: Bradyrhizobium sp. P2_E8 (assembly GCF_056403875.1). Taxonomy (NCBI): domain Bacteria; kingdom Pseudomonadati; phylum Pseudomonadota; class Alphaproteobacteria; order Hyphomicrobiales; family Nitrobacteraceae; genus Bradyrhizobium; species Bradyrhizobium sp. P2_E8. The sequence goes on along the minus strand of NZ_JBFUES010000454.1, from coordinate 417 downwards.
ATTGAGCGACAAATCGACCATGCGCTCGCCGCGCGAGCGCTGGCTCATGCGGTCGATCGAGGCGACGAGATCGCCGGTGCGTTTCGTCAACTGAGTCTCGAGCTCGCGCGCGATGGTCTCGACCTGCTGGCCGACGCCGCGCACCTCCTGCGCCACCACCGCGAAGCCCGCGCCCTGCGCACCGGCGCGCGAGCTCTCGATCAGCGCGTTCAGCGCCAGCATCTTCATCTGGTTGGTGATCTGCTGGATCGCCTTGGTCTTGTCGACCGCGATCTGGTTGACCTCCGCGGTGAGGCGGTTGATCAGCGCGGAAATGTCGGAATCGTCGTCAGCGGGTTCGGACGTGGTCGGCTTGGCTTTCAGACCCAGCGCAGCAGACATCGGGGAGTTCCCTTGGCAATGAGGCCTGATCTGCAA
>NZ_JBFUES010000453.1:0-5869 GCF_056403875.1 Bradyrhizobium sp. P2_E8 | reverse complement strand
CCCTGGTCGCGCTCCAGCGTGGCATCGATCGGACCGTACTTGACGCCCTCGACCTCGATGCCACCCTTGAGCTCGTCGAGCTGTGCCTGGGTGACGTCGCCATGGGCGCGGACGCGGTAGCGACGCAGCCAGCCGGTGTCCGGCAGCTCGAGCGTGCGCGCGAGGCCGCCGTCATTGGTGAGCAGCAACAGGCCTTCGGTGTTGAAGTCGAGCCGGCCGACGCTGATCAGGCGCGGCAGACCTTCGGGCAGATTGTCGAACACGGTCGGACGGCCCTCGGGGTCGTCATGCGTGGTCATGAGGCCGCGCGGCTTGTGATAGAGGAACAGGCGCGTGCGCTCGCGCGGCGGCAACGGCTTGCCGTCGACAGCGACGACGTCGTTCGGCGTCACGTCGAGCGCGGGCGAATTGATGACGCGGCCGTTGACGGTAACGCGGCCCTGCGTGACCATCTCCTCGGCGTCGCGGCGCGAGGCAAGCCCTGCGCGCGCCAGAGCCTTGGCGATGCGCTCGCCGACCTTCTTCGGCTTCGGCGCGTCTTCGCGGCGCGGCCGCCCCTCGAAATCCCGATCGCGCTCGCGATAGGCGCCGCGGCCACCGAAGGCCGGGCGCTTCTCGAAGATCCTGCTCTCGTCCTCGTTTTCACGGCGCGGACGATCACCGAAGCGGCCTTCGCTGCGCGGATGCTCGTGCCAGTCGGAGCGGCCTTCCGAGCGCTCGCGCGGGCGATTGAATTTCGGACGGTCGCCGCCGCGCTCGCCATCGCCGTCACGACGGGGACGATCGAACTTGGGACGATCATCGCGCGGGCGATCAAACTTGGGCCGATCGAATTTGGGCCGCTCGCGGAACGGACGATCGCCCGAGGGACGATCGTCGCGCGAACGCGAGAACCRGGGACGATCCTCGCCGCCTTCGCGCTTCTGCCAGGGCTTGTCCTCGCCGCGGTCGCGGCCGCCGAAATCCTTGCGCGGGCCCTTGCTGAAATCCTTGCGCGGCGGCCGGTCGCCGCGCGGACCCGCATCGCGCTTCTGCCACGGCTTTGAATCGCTGCGCTCGCCACGATCGCGCGGGCGGTCGCTGCGATCCGGCGCACCACGCGAAAACTTCCGTTCGCCGTCGAACTTGCGTTCCGGACGATCGCCACGCGGCGCGTAGGGCCGCTTGTCGCCGAACTTCTTGTCGCCGGTCCGGCCGGCGGGGCGGGAATCGTCGCGATCCCGGCTGCGCGGCGGACGGTCGTCACGGCCATAGGACGGGCGATCGCCGCGCGGCTTGAACGGCCGCTTCTCGCCGTCACGCGCGCCGCGATCCGAAAACGGACGGTCGCCACGTGGCTTGAAGCTGCGCTCACCGCGCTCCTCACCACCGCGGTCGTCGCGCTTGAAGCGCGGGCGGTCGCTGAAATCGCGGCGCGGGGCATCGCCCTCCTCGCGGCGGCGGAACGGACGGCTGTCGCGGTCGCCGCGGGGCGGGCGGCTGTCGCCCTTGCCCTCAGGGCCGCGCTTGGCGAACTTCTTCTCGGGGCCGCGCGGCTTGCCGGACCGGCCCTTGGCCGGGCCACGATCACGCCGGCCGCGGGAATCGTTGTCTTTGTCGCTGTCGCGAGGCATGAATAATCTCACTCAGGGGGTGGCCAGAAAGCATTGTGCGCGCTCGTTTCGAGCCGCATGCTCAGGCAAAACCGGTATTCACTCTTGCTGAAGGCGGAGCTACTAGCAGGTTTCTGGCGATGATACGAGGCTTGAAAGCCCCCTCTTTCATGGATTTGGCGCTCAAAACGGCTGAAAATGCCGGAAAGGCGGGCGAAGTTCCGATCGGATGCGTGGTCGTCCRCAATTACGAGGTCATCGCCACCGCGGCGAACCGGACGCTGACCGACTACGACCCCACCGCCCATGCCGAGATCGTTGCGTTGCGCGAGGCCGCGAAAAAGATCGGCAGCGAGCGCCTGGTCGACTGCGACCTCTACGTGACGCTGGAGCCCTGCACCATGTGTGCGGGCGCGATCTCTTTTGCAAGGGTCAGGCGGCTCTATTACGGCGCCGCCGATCCCAAGGGCGGCGCGGTGGAATCAGGCGTGCGGTTCTTTGCCTCGCCGACCTGCCATCACGCGCCGGACGTCTATTCCGGTGTCGGCGAGAGCGAAGCAGCGCGGCTGCTGCGGGAGTTCTTCCGGGAGCGGCGGTAAATTCACATATTCCGCCGTCATGCCCCGCCAAGGCGGGGCATCCTGTACGCCGCGGCCTATCGATCAACCACCACCGTCGCGGAGTACTGGATCGCCCGGTCAAGCCGGGCGATGACAGCTGTGTGTGTCGCGACAGCGCAGTTCAGCCTGCGAAGAACTCGCGCAACGCCTGCGCGGTGACGTCGGGGTTCTCCTCGGTGAGGAAGTGGCCGGAATCCACCGGCATGCCATCCAAGTTCGTGGCCCATTGCTTCCACGTATCCAGCGGTGTCGCGGCGGCTTGCGCCACGCCGGCGTTGCCCCACAGCGCCAGCATGGGAATGGTGATCTTCTTGCCGGCCTCGAAATCGGCCTTGTCGAGGTCGTAGTCGAAATAGGCGCCGGCGCGGTAGTCCTCGCACATCGCGTGCACGCGGGCGGGATCGCGAAACGGGGCGATGTAGTGCTCCAGTGCACCCTCGTCGATGGCGTCGAGCGTCTTCGATTTGGTCTGGCTCGCCATCTTGAAGCGCAGGAAGAACTCGCCATTGCCCGAGATCAGCGTCTCCGGCAGTGGTGCCGGCTGCGCCAGGAAGGTCCAGTGATAGATCTTCAGCGCGTAGGCGCGGTTCATCCGCTCCCAGTAGTTATAGGTCGGCAGGATATCGAGCACGGCAAGGCGCGACAGCCGGCCGGGATGGTCGAGCGCGAGGCGGTAGGAGACGCGGCCGCCGCGATCGTGGCCGGCCAGCGCGAAGTGCACGTGGCCGAGGCGCTCCATCGCCTCCACCATGGCCTTGGCCATCGCGCGCTTGCTGTAGGGCATGTGCAGCGCATCGCTCTCGGGCATGTCGGACCAGCCATAGCCCGGCAGGTCGGCGATGATCAGCGTGAACTTGTCGGCAAGCTGCGGCGCCACGCGGTGCCACATCACATGCGTCTCGGAGAAGCCGTGCAGGAGCAAGAGCGGCGGTCCCTTGCCGCCGACGCGGGCAAAGATACGGCCGAGGGAGGTGTTGATCCACTCGGAGGCGAAGCCGGGATAGAGGTCGGCGAGATCGGACATCTTTCTGCATCCTTGTCTGGTCAGTCGCGGAGCGGCTCCCAACAAAAATGTCGAAAACAACCCCATGCACAGTAGCACGCGTCCTCGCCGAAGGACGCTAAGCCCAACAGCCGACTACGCATTTTTGAAATGTCGATGTGGCGGCGCGATGGCGCAAGGTTCCGTGCGCGCGCAGCGGAAAAAAGCCTGTCAGCCCCTGGCCTTCTCGGCTTCCACCGCCTGCCAGCCGATGTCGCGGCGGCAGAAGCCTTCCGGCCAGTTGATGCGGTCCACGGCCTGATAGGCGCGGCCTTGCGCCTCCGTCACGGTCGCCCCCAACGCGCAGACGTTGAGCACGCGGCCGCCATTGGCGAGGATCGCGCCGTCCTTTGCGACGGTGCCGGCGTGGAAGATCTCGACGGTGTCGACCTTGGCGGCCTCCTCCAGCCCCTCGATGCGCGTGCCCTTCTGATAGTCGCCGGGATAGCCCTTCGCCGCCATCACCACGGTGAGCGCGGATTCCGGATACCAGCGCAGATCGAAATGCTTCAACTCCCCGTCGCAGGCGGCAATGAACGCCGGCACGATGTCCGACATCATGCGCAGCATCAGCACCTGGCACTCGGGATCGCCGAAGCGGACGTTGAACTCGAACAGTTTTGGGCCCTGCGTGGTCAGCATGATGCCGGCGTAGAGAATGCCGCGGAACGGCGTGCCGCGCTGCTTCATGCCGGCCACCGTCGGCAGGATGATCCTGGCCATGATCGCGTCATGGATCGCGGGCGTCACCAGCGGCGTCGGCGAATAGGCACCCATGCCGCCGGTGTTCGGGCCGACGTCGTGGTCGAACACACGCTTGTGGTCCTGCGCGGAGGCCAGCGGAATGGCGGTCTCGCCGTCGCACAGCGCGAAGAAGCTGATCTCGCGGCCCGGCAGGAATTCCTCGATCACGACCTCGGCGCCGGCTTCGCCAAAGGCGCCCTCGAACATCATGGCGATGGCGTCCTCGGCCTCGCGCACCGTCTTGGCGACGACGACGCCCTTGCCGGCGGCAAGACCGTCAGCTTTCACCACGATCGGCGCGCCCTGGCTGATGACATAGTCGCGCGCGTCCCTGGCATTGGTGAAGCGCTTGTAGGCGCCGGTCGGAATGCCGAATTCGGTGCACAGCGCCTTGGTGAAGCCCTTGGAGCTTTCAAGCTGGGCGGCCGCCCCGCTCGGCCCGAACGCCTTGATGCCGGCGGCGGTGAGATCATCGACGATGCCGGCCGCCAGCGGCGTCTCCGGGCCGACCACCACCAGCTCGACCGCATTCTTTTTGCAGAAGTCGATCACCGCCGCATGGTCGGCAACATCGAGCGCCACGCACTCCGCCTCCCGCGCGATACCGGCATTGCCGGGCGCGCACCAGAATTTGGTCACCAGGGGAGAGGCCGCGATTTTCCATGCGAGAGCATGTTCGCGGCCGCCGGAACCGAGCAGGAGAATGTGCATCGAAGGCTCGAAAAGAGGGGTTTGCTGGGGGCGGAGGTCGCACGAATCGCGGCGCGCCTCAAGGGGGCGCCGTTCCAATTCCCCGTCATTCCGGGGCGCGCGTAGCGCGAGCCCGGAATCCATTGGCCCGCAGCGTGGTAGTGAAATGGATTCCGGGCCCGTCGCTGGCGCTCCGCCCCGGAATGACGGGAGAGCTAGACCTGCTTCCCCGCGATGATCTCCTGCAACGTCGCCACATGCCGCGCGAAGGCGCCGCGGCCGGTGGCGGTGGCGGTGACCGTGGTCTGCGGCTTCTTGCCGACGAAGGCCTTCTCCACGGACACATAGCCGGCCTTGGCCAGCGTCTCGATATGCGCGCCGAGATTGCCGTCGGTGGCGCCGGTCAGCTTTTTCAGCCGCGCGAATTCGAGGCCAGCGGACACGGGCAGTGCGTTCAGCGCCGCCATGATCTTGAGCCGCAGCGGCTGGTGGATGATGTCGTCGAGCTCGGCCATCGCGCTAGATCCGCCGCATCCAGAGGCCGCCGAGGATGAGCCCGCCGCCATTGACGAAGGCCATCCAGAGCGGAAATGCCTCGCCGATGAAGAAGAAGCCGATCAGCGTCAGCGCGGAGATGCCGAGACCGATCGCTACGAACGCGTAACCAAACCAGAGGCCCGCCAGCGTGTAGAACAGCATGAAATAGATCGGCCAAAACGTGCCCAACTGGCGCGGACCGAAATGACCGATGACTGATGTCACGAGGTAGCCGAAGGCGAAGAACAAGGCGAACACCAGGACCAGCCTGATATTGAAGGCCGCGCCATGGGGCTGATGCGGCGGATTGAGCAGGCGGATCGCAACCAGACCGCCGACGCCCAGAAAGTCCGAGGCAACCCAGGCGTAGACGGCATAGACCGGCCAGAGCCAGGTCACGAGATTGGCGGCAAACACCAGGACGCCCCACCAGACAGCCGCGAGGCTCGCGAGCTCGTAGAGCTGCGACTGCTTCAACCGCTGGACGATATCGTCKATATCGGCCAGCGCCGCGGACGCCTCCTTGCTGTCGATCATGTCGTCCCTTTCTGTCCCTGGGCTATCTCGTATGACGCTCGGTGACACCTGAGCGCGCGCCTCGTCCTTCGAGACGACCGCTTCCAGCGGTCTCCTCAGGATGAGGC
>NZ_JBFUES010000452.1:0-5888 GCF_056403875.1 Bradyrhizobium sp. P2_E8 | reverse complement strand
AGGCGGCCCTGGGCGATCTCGACAAGGTCGCGCGCGTGGTACGCCTCGGCGGCTTCATCAACTCGGCGCCGGACTTCCTCGACGGGCCGAAGGTGCTCAACGGCGCCTCCGACCTGATGGTCGCCGCCTTCGGTGACAAGGGCCGCCACGCCCGCACCACCGTCGGCGTCGCCTCGCTGCCGGCGGATGCGGCGGTGGAGGTCGAGGGCGTGTTCGAGGTCGCCTGAGGCCAGCATCGTGCGTGCCCCTGATTGGCTGACAGCCCGGCCGGTCGCCCACCGCGGCCTGCACGACATTTCCCGCGGCATCGTCGAGAACATGCCGGGCGCGGTCCAGGCCGCGATCGCGGGCAATTTCTCGATCGAGGTCGACATCCAGCTCTCCGCCGACGGCGAAGCCATGGTCCATCACGACCATGCGCTCGGCCGCCTCACCGAGGCCACCGGCGAGGTGGTCGAGAAGACCGCCGCGGAGCTGAAGGCCATCAAGTTCAAGGACACGGACGAGCGGATGATGTCGCTGTCCGACCTCTGCGCCATGGTCGCCGGCCGCGTACCGCTCGTGATCGAGGTGAAGAGCCATTTTGGCGGCGACCGCAAGCTGGTGAAGCGGATGGCCGAGGTGCTGGCGTCCTATCAGGGCCCCGCGGTCGGCATGTCCTTCGATCCCGACCAGGTCCTGGCCTTGCGCGAGCTATTGCCCTCCCGCCCGCGCGGCATCGTCGCGCAGCGCAGCTATGAGGACGAGTATTGGGCCAAGCTCACCGAGGCGCAGCGCGACGGCATGCTGTACCTGCGCCACGGCTTCCAGACCCAGCCGCATTTCGTCGCCTTCAAGGTCGACCACCTCCCGGCACCCGCCCCCTGGATCGCCCGCAATGTGTTCGGCTGCGCCCTGCTCGGCTGGACCGTCCGCACGCCCGAGCAGCGGACCCGGGTCGGGCAGTATGCGGACCAGATGATCTTTGAGGGGTTCGTGCCGTAGGGCTGGCACGCTCCCTCCACCGTCATTGCGAGGAGCTCGCGACAAAATTGCGAAGCAATTTTGCGCTGATGCGACGAAGCAATCCAGAGTCCCTCCGCGGAGACGCTCTGGATCGCTTCGCTTCGCTCGCAATGACGGTGATTGTTGAGGGATATTCGCGCACTCGCTAGCATCCCGGTCGCGACGACATGTGAGTTCCCGCCCTCTTGAAGTCGCTGCTGCAATGCACGATCTTGGACGCGATGGCATCATCCGAAATCACGCTCGAGGCCGTACCGTCCATTGGCGAAGTGTCGCCGGAAGATTGGGACGCCTGCGCCAATCCCGGCAAGGCCTGCAACGGGCATGGCAAGGGATCCTCATCCGGGCTCCCAGGCGATTCGGCCGGTTTCTTAAAGCCTGCCTATAACCCGTTCGTCTCGCACGCGTTTCTCGCCGCCGTCGAGAAATCGGGTTCGGCGACCATCCGCACCGGATGGGGACCCCGGCATCTCGTCGCCAAGATCGACGGCCGCGTCGCCGGCGTCGTGCCCTGCTATCTGAAATCCCATTCGCAAGGCGAATACGTCTTCGACCGCGGCTGGGCCGACGCCTATGAGCGCGCCGGCGGGCGCTATTATCCGAAGCTTCAGGTCTCGGTTCCCTTCACGCCGGCCACGGGTCCACGGCTGCTGGTCCGCGACGGTGTCGACCGCGAACGCATCACGGAGGCGCTGGCGAGCGGGCTGGTGGCGCTGTGCGGCGTCAGCAAGGCCTCCTCGGTGCACGTGACCTTCGCGCGGGAGGCGGAGTGGAAGCTGCTCGCCGGCCACGGCTTCCTCCAGCGCACCGACCAGCAGTTCCACTGGCACAACGATGGGTTTRCGAGCTTCGACGATTTCCTCGCCACCCTGAACTCGCGCCACCGCAAATCGATCAAGCGCGAACGCCGCGACGCGCTCGCGTCCGGCGTCACCATCCACTGGCTCACCGGAAAAGACATCACCGAGGAAGCCTGGGACGCCTTCTTCGAATTCTACATGGAGACCGGCTCGCGCAAATGGGGCCGCCCGTATCTGACGCGCGCGTTCTTCTCGCTGATCGGCGAGAYCATGAGCGAGGATGTGCTGCTGGTGATGGCCCGCCGCAACGATCGCTGGATTGCGGGCGCGATCAACTTCATCGGCTCGGACACGCTGTTCGGCCGCAACTGGGGCGCGGTCGAGCATCATCCGTTCCTGCATTTCGAGGTCTGCTACTACCAGGCGATCGATTTCGCGATCACGCGCGGCCTCACACACGTCGAGGCCGGCGCGCAAGGCGAGCACAAGATCGCGCGCGGCTACCTGCCGAAGACGACCTATTCCGCCCACTTCATCGCCGATCCGGGCCTGCGCCGCGCCATCGACGACTATCTCAAGCGCGAGCGCGCCTATGTCGCCGAGGCCGGACGGGAGCTCGCCGAGCTCGGCCCGTTCCGGAAAGGCGCCGACGAGGCGCCTTGACGGTTCGATGCGGCTGGTGACAGTAAGCGCAAAATTCCGAGGAGCCGCCGAGGAGCTGCCATGACCGCCTACGACCCCAACAACATCTTCGCAAAAATCCTGCGCGGCGAGTTTCCCTGCCACAAGGTCTATGAGGACGAGCACGTCTTCGCCTTCCTCGACATCATGCCGCGCGTGCCGGGCCATACGCTGGTGATCCCGAAGGCCCCTGCTCGCAACATCCTCGACATCAAGCCCGACGACTACGCCCATGTCGCCCGCGGCGCGCACAAGATCGCCGCAGCCGCGATGAAGGCGTTCAAGGCCGACGGCATCACCGTGCAGCAGTTCAACGAGCCGGCCGGAGGACAGGTGGTATTTCACCTGCACATGCACGTCTTGCCGCGCCACGACGGCGTGCAAATGCTGCCGCCCGCGAGCCGCAAGGAAGACGTCAAGGTGCTGGAAGAGAATGCGACCAGGCTGATCGCGGCGCTGAAGGCGGGCTGACCGCCTCCACATCGTCATTGCGAGCGAAGCGAAGCAATCCAGACTGCTCTTGCAGAGGCAATCTGGATTGCTTCGTCGCAAGAGCTCCTCGCAATGACGGGGTTGGAGCGGAGCGTCCCCTTACTCCGTCTGGAAATCCCCGGCTTGCGGCGCGGCCAGTGGCGTGAATTCGCAGCGGTCGGGCTTGATGTCGATCAGCGGCGTGTTGTCGAGGCAATCGAGCCCGCGCACCAGAATGGCATTTCCCTCGATACCGACGAGCTTGACGATCGAGGTGCCGATCGGGTTGGGCCTGACCGGCGAGCGCAGCGAGAACGTGCCGCGGGTCTTCTCGTTGTTCTTCGGGCTTTGCAGGATGATGTCGCGGCGCGACTTGTCGAGCCAGTAGAGCACCTCGAGATTGCTGTAGAAATCGACGCCCTTGATGGCCGGCACGAACGGCTCGAAGATCTCGAGGCGGCAGATCGGGCCGTCGTGCCTTCCCTGCCGTGGCGTCTCCAGCCGCGACGTCCAGGGCGTGCGGATGCGGCCAATGAAGACGAGACCGGCATCCTCCACGGACGGCAGCTCGATGGCGACCTCGCCCTCGCGGAGCTCGTTTTCGCGAACCATATTTCCTGTTCCTTGCTGTTCGCCGGCGGTTTTAGCCCAACCACCACTTGCCGGCCAGCATGAAGACTTCGCCGGCGACCACGCCAGCAAAAATCGAGCGGCGCGTCAGCAGGAAAACGACCAGGCCGGCGCCGACCGCGCCATAGCGCAGGACATCCGGCACGCTCGCCAACGCGCCCGGCGGCTCGACCACGATCTGGGCGATGACGCCGGCCAGGATGGCGGTGGCAACCGCCCTCACCCAGACCAGCAGCTCGGAACCCTCGTCGATGCCGCCGCCGAACCACAGGCCCAGCATGCGCCAGATCTGGTTGGGAACGACGCCGGCGACGAACAAGACTGCGAGCGCATGCCAGTCGCCGATGAGCTGTGCGAAACTCATGCGCGCACCTCCCGCCACCAATGCACGCCGTAGGCGATCGTGCCGGCCACTACGCCGCTGACGAGGATGTCGAGGCCGGAGTTCATCTTCGCCGCCAGCGGATAGAGCAGAATCCCGAGCGAAAGCGCGACCACGTCGGCGACCTCGCGGCTGTTGCGCGCGGTCGAGAACAGGAAGGACAGCGGCGTCAAGAGCAGGATCGCCGCTCCAAGCGTCTGCGTCAGGTTGGCGGCGAGGAAATAGCCGACCGTGTTGGCGGTGAGGCATACCGAGACGAGGCCGCAGCCGAGCCCATGGACGAAGGCGATGCGCCGCTCGCGCGGCACCTGCGGCAGGAAGCGGTGGCATTCGACCCAGAGCGTCACGGCGGTGAGATGCGCGGCGAAGACCAGTTCGCGCCGTTTCGTCGTCGGCGTGCGCATCAGCGGCAGCACCGAGACCACCATCGGAAACAGGCGGATCGCACTGACCGTCACCGCGATCGCCGACTGGATCACGGTCGCGCCGGAGCCGAGCGTCGTGATCAGGATGATCTGCGCGGGGCCCGCCCAGACGAACAGCGTCGAGCAGAGCGCCCAGAGCAGGCTGAAATGGCTGTCGTGGGCGAGCGCGCCGATGCCGAGATAGGTCACGAACAACACGATGGTGAGGATCGTCTGCGTGATCGAGCGCAGCCCCCACGCACAGGCGCGCCAGGGACTTTGCCATTGAGGTGAATCGAGCGGAGGAAGCGCCACGGGACGGTCGGCCTGAATGAAGAATCGTGACCGCATAACGGGCAACGCGCGCGGCCGCGTCAAGGAAGGGCGCGGCGGGGCTGGCATGCGCGCTACACCCAACAGTCGTCATTCCGGGACGCGACGAAGTCGCGAGCCCGGAATGACGAGTGGGGTCCTACCCGCTCACACCCCTATTCTTCAGCACGAAGCAGGCGCCGCCGGCCTTGCGGATGCGGTTGCAGAGATCATCCGCCTCGCTGCGCGTATCCGCGCCGATGCGCACCTGGTAGAACGCGCGCGTGCCGCGGCTGCGCATCACCGAACTCAGCAGGCTCGGATCGCGCTCTCCGATCACGGCGCTCAGCCTGGTGACGGCGCGGGAATACATCGCCAATGCCCTGTTGCGGTCGAAGCCGGCGGCGAGCTGCACGCCCCAGATCTTCGCGGCGGCCAGCTCTACATGCTGCTCGAGCTCGGCGACGAACGGATTCGGCGCGCGCTTCAACAGGGCCATGAGATCGCGGCAGCTCGTCGGCGGCGCGCTCGGCGGGCCCTTGCCGGTGCTGCCGGCCTTCGCCCAAGCCTCCACCGTCGCACCGGTGATGGCATAGACGTAATTGCGGGTCTGCTCCGGCATCGGGCCGGTGCCGGCGAGCCATTCCTGTACGCGGCGCGGTCCGGCATTGTAGGCGGCTGCCGCAAGTCCGAGATTGCCGAACTGGTTGCGCAACTCGTTGAGGAATTCGGCGGACTTCGGCAAGGCCTGAACCGGGTTGAATGGATCGAGCAGCCCGCGCTCGCTCGCGGTGCCCGGCATGAACTGCGCGATCCCCTGCGCATGCTCGCCGCTGCGCGTCATAGGCCCCACCGCGTCGGCCTGGAAACGGCTCTCCTGCCAGATCACGCGGGCAAAGAATTCAAGCGGCAGATTGGCATCCCGCGCGGCCGCCTCGACGATCAGGCAGATCGATTCCCGCGTGTCGCTCTCGCGCGCATCCGCTGGCTTCTGCGGCGGCATCGCCAGTTCCTCGACGCTCGGCACCGCGACGTTGGTCCGCGCGGGCGAGCCGTCCCATGCCGCGACCTCTGTCGCAGAGGCCAGCAGTGCGGCAACGACGAGCGATGCAATTCGCGCCAACACTGCCCACGCATCGCTGTGGCGCACGCCGGCGCGGCATGCGACAAGATGATCCGCCATGTTGTGGCATCGTGCCATGG
>NZ_JBFUES010000451.1:0-5902 GCF_056403875.1 Bradyrhizobium sp. P2_E8 | reverse complement strand
ACCTTACGCCGGCGAGCTGGACCAAAGCCTGAATGGGGGCTTCAGATTGGGTTCATCTGGATGAAATCTCGGTAATCCACGTCTGGATGCGCCGGCGCGGCCTGCGGCGAAGCGCCCGGGAGGCGGTTTGGGCGGTCGCTTGCCGTCTGGCAAAGGCGCCGATATAAGCCCCGCAACTCCGAACCACCGCTTTCTTCTCAAGGACAAGATCATGGCCATCGAACGTACTTTCTCGATCATCAAGCCCGACGCGACCGCGCGTAACCTGACCGGTGCGGTTAACGCCGTGATCGAAAAGGCGGGCCTGCGCATCGTTGCGCAGAAGCGCATCCGCATGACCAAGGAACAGGCCGAGACCTTCTATGCCGTCCACAAGGCGCGCCCGTTCTTCGGCGAGCTCGTCGAGTTCATGACCTCGGGCCCGGTGGTCGTCCAGGTGCTCGAAGGCGAGAACGCCGTCGCCAAGTACCGCGACGCGATGGGCGCGACCGATCCGTCCAAGGCGGCCGAAGGAACCATCCGCAAGCTCTACGCAAAGTCGATCGGCGAGAACTCCGCACACGGTTCGGATGCGCCGGAGACCGCCGCGATCGAGATCGCGCAGTTCTTCTCGGGCAACGAGATCGTCGGCTGATCATTCAGCCGATTGAAGCGCGATGACAGTCGTCGCGCTTCAATTTATCGTTTAGGCGTGATCTTTTCGGAAAACCGCTTCACTGTTCCGAATCATGCTTTTTGAGACGACGGGGCGAAAGGACTCATTGTGAACTGGCTCTGGCAGATCTTCGATCCCGCTACGATCGGGGCATTCTTCACCCAGTTCCGCAACGAGATGGCCGAACCGACCTTCTGGATCGCGGTCGGCAAGATCATCTGGATCAACATCCTGCTCTCCGGCGACAACGCACTGGTGATCGCGCTGGCCTGCCGCGGCCTGAAGCCGCGGCACCGGCTGTGGGGCATGATCATGGGCGCCGGCGCCGCGGTGCTGCTGCGGATCATCTTCACCGGCATCGTTGCGAGCCTGATGGAGCTGCCGTATCTCAAGCTCGTCGGCGGTCTCGCGCTGATCGTGATCGCAGCCAAGCTCCTGGTGCCGGAGAACRAGGACGAGGACGGCGTCGAGTCCGCCTCGCATCTGTGGCAGGCGGTGCAGATCGTCGTCGTCGCCGACATCGTCATGAGCCTGGACAACGTCATTGCGGTCGCCGCCGCTGCCAATGGCAGCGTCCCCTTGCTGGTGCTGGGTCTTGCCATCAGCGTGCCGCTGATCGTCGCCGGTGCCGCGCTGATCATGGCGCTGCTGGCAAAGCTGCCGGTCCTGGTCTGGGCGGGCGCCGCGCTGCTCGGCTGGATCGCGGGCGAGGTGATCGCAACCGATCCCGGCGTCGCACCGAAGCTCCACTCGCTGTTCGATGGCCCGCTCGGCGCCTCGCTGGACAACATGCTCGGCGCACTGCGCATCCCGGCCCAATTCGGCCATGGCGGTGGAGGCGGCGAATATCTCTGCGCGGCGCTCGGCGTCGTCGTCGTGCTGGTCGTCGGCACCATCTGGCGCCGGCGCAGCCTGAGCGCGGCCGCGCTGGAATCCTCCGAGCGCCACGCCAAGGTTTCGGCGGAGTAAGCCTTTCCGAGGGACGTGTAGTTCACCTCCGCCGCAGGGAGAGGTGAACTACCGCCGCACGATCGAGCCGGCCCGGTTGACCAGGCGGGCGAGCTGGCGGAAGCGGCTGCCGACGCGGTCGGCGACGATGTCGCCGAGACGGTGCTCGAACACCAGCATCAATTTGCGGCCCTGGCTGCGGAAATGGGTGGCGGGCAGCACGCCTGGCCGTGCCGCCGAGATCAGATGCGCGACGCGGAATGCCGCGCCGAGCAGGCGGGCGCGGTCGAGCTGGGCCGGCGTCAGCAACTCCTGCGTGGTGGCCGGCGGCTGGTTTTCCTCGCTGAGGCCCGCATAGCGATAGAACACGGACAGGCCGACAAAGGCGCGCTCGGTATGGGTGATCGCGCCGAAATTGCCGTTGACGACGAGGCTGAGCGTCTGCTCGCCGCGGTGATCGGGATGCACGCGCCAGCCGATGTCGGAGAGCAGGCAGGCGGTGTGGCGCAAGCGGCGGTCTTCGTCCGTCTCGCGCAGCTTCACCACGCGCGCCAGGCGATCGGTCCAGGCGATCAGCTCGCGGGCGTGCTTGGCCGAGCGCGACAGCAGCTGATTGAGCTCTTCGGCCGCGCAGATCAGCCCGTCCTTGTTGCGCTCGGTCTCCGGCAGCTTCTCGTGCAACAGGCCCTCGCGCACGCCGAAGGTCGAGAACACGATGGTCTTGGGCTTCGCCACGCGGATGATGTGCTCGAGCACCAGCGCCGCATAGGTGAGGAGCGGGCGCCGCGCATCGGCGACGATCTCGATGTCGGCGAGCATGTCGGCGGCCGCGAGACGGCGGAGGCGACGCGAAAAGTCGAGCGCCTCGGCCGCGGAGATGGAATAGCCGTGCATCACCTGGAGCGGATAGCCGCTCTGGATGATGTGGATGCGCGCGAGCGCGCGCCAGGTGCCGCCGACGGCGTAGAATGTGCGGCCGCTACCCGCCTTGAGCTGCGGCACCTCGTCGAGCTCCTCGCGCACGATACGGTCGGCGCGCTTGAGCGATTTGTGCGCGAGGTCCTGGAGCGCGAGCCCGCCGAGCGGCAGGGTCACGCCGCTGCGCACGCTGTTCCTGCGCACGTCGATCAGCTCGAGCGAGCCGCCGCCGAGGTCGCCGACGATGCCGTCGGGGTGGTGGATGCCGGAGATCACGCCGAGCGCCGACAGCCGCGCCTCGCGCGGGCCCGACAGGATCTCGATCTTGACGGCGCAGATGCGCTCGGCCTTGGCAATGAAGTCGGGGCCGTTGGAGGCGTCGCGGCAGGCAGCGGTCGCGATCGCGAACACGCGTCCGACCTGCATCACGCGGCATAGCGCGCGGAACCGCTTCAGCGAGGTCAACGCCTTGTCGACGGCGTCGGGCGCGAGCAGGCCCGTGCTCTGCACCTCGCGCCCGAGGCCGCACAGCGTCTTCTCGTTGAAGATCGGAATGAGGCTCCGCGTCAGTCCCTCGTAGACGACGAGACGGACCGAGTTGGAACCGATGTCGATGACCGCGACGCTCGAGCCGCGCTTACGCGGCCGCTTCACGTCCACGATCCCGGATCAGGATTGATGACGTTCACTACGGCGCGTGAGACGGCGCGGCGAGGATTCCTTGAGCGACTTTCCACGGCCAGATAGACTCGGATTTGTCATGAAGTAGTTGTGGACGTTGAAAGGCTCCTCGCCCTTCGCGGTCTTCATACGCGTCGAGGACCCGTCCGGCAACAATTGCCAGCTCTGCTCATTGTCCTTCAGATTCGCGACCATGATCTGTTCGAGAACCTGCTGATGCACCGTGGGATTTTGCAGCGGACACAGCACCTCGACGCGGCGGTCGAGGTTGCGCGGCATCATGTCGGCCGAGGAGATATACACAGCCGCTTTCGCGCTCGGCAGCCCCTGGCCCATGCCGAAGCAGTAGATTCGGCCGTGTTCCAGGAAGCGCCCGATGATCGACTTGACGCGGATGTTCTCCGACAGGCCGGGAATGCCGGGCCTGAGGCAACAGATGCCGCGCACCACGAGCTCGACCTGGACGCCGGCCTGCGAGGCCTCGTAGAGCGCGTCGATGATGTCGGGGTCGACCAGCGCGTTCATCTTCATCCAGACCGCGCCGGGGCGGCCATGCCGCGCATGCGCGGTCTCGCCCTGGATGTGCTCGATGATGCGCTTGCGCAAGGTCAGCGGCGACACCGCCATCTTTTCCAGATCGCTCGGCGCGGCATAGCCGGTGATGAAGTTGAAGACGCGCGCGGCGTCGCGGCCGATGGTCGGCTCCGAGGTGAAGTAGGAGAGGTCGGTGTAGATGCGCGCGGTGACCGGGTGATAATTGCCGGTGCCGGTGTGGACGTAGGTCGTGAGGCTGCCGCCCTCGCGGCGCACCACCATCGAGAGCTTTGCGTGCGTCTTCAGTTCGAGGAAGCCGTAGACGACCTGCACGCCGGCGCGTTCGAGGTCGCGCGCCCAGCGGATGTTGGCCTCCTCGTCGAAGCGCGCCTTCAGCTCGATCAGCGCGGTGACGGACTTGCCGGCCTCGGCGGCTTCGGCCAGCGCGCGCACGATCGGCGAGTTGTTGGAGGTGCGGTAGAGCGTCTGCTTGATCGCGACGACATCGGGGTCGCGCGTGGCCTGCTGGAGGAACTGCACCACCACGTCGAAGGATTCGTAGGGGTGATGGACCACGAGGTCCTTCTGCCGGATCGCGGCAAAGATGTCGCCGCCATGCTCGCGCACGCGCTCGGGATGGCGTGGCACGTAAGGGGTGAATTCGAGGTCGGGCCGGTCGAGGCGGGTGAGCTGCGAGAGCTCGTTCATGGCGAGCACGCCGTCGACCAGGAATACTTCGTCGTCGGCGGCGGAGAGGGCATGCTGCACGAAGCTGCGCAACTGCTCCGGCATCTTGGCGTCGATCTCGAGCCGGATCACCGATCCACGGCGGCGGCGCTTCAGCGCGGTCTCGAACAGGCGGACGAGGTCCTCGGCCTCTTCCTCGATTTCGAGCTCGGAGTCGCGGATGATGCGGAAGGCGCCCTGGCCATGCAGATTGTAGCCGGGGAACAGGCGGTTGATGAACAGGGCGGTGGCCTGTTCCAGCGAGATCAGCCGTACCGTGCCTTCGGACGGAAGGCGAATGAAGCGGTCGATCCTGCCGGGCATGCGGATCAGCGCGTTCATCTGCTTGCCGTCGGCGGCGCGCGTGAGCTGGAGCGCGATGGTGAAGCCGAGGCTCGGAATGAACGGGAAGGGGTGGGCCGGGTCGATCGCGAGCGGCGTCAGCAGCGGGAACACGTTGTTGAGGAAGTAGTCCTCGATCCACGTCCGCTCCGCCTTGGTGACCTCCTTGCCGTCCACCAGCACGATGCCGACATCGGCCAGCGCGGCGCGCAGGTCGCGCCAGATCGCCTGCTGGTCTGAGGCAAGCTGGGAGACGGTGCGGTTGATCAGCGCGAGCTGCTCGGACGGCGTCAGGCCATCGGGGCTGCGCTCGGAAATGCCCTCGCGCACCTGGGCCTTGATGCCGGCGACGCGGACCATGAAGAATTCGTCGAGGTTATTGGCGGAAATCGACAGGAATCGCACCCGCTCCAGCACGGGATGGCTGGGATTGACCGATTCCTCCAGGACGCGGCGGTTGAAATGCAGCCAGGAGAGCTCGCGGTTGATGAATCGCTCGGGGCTCGAGGCGATCGCCGGCAGGCTCTCGGCTTCCGCGTCTTTTTCTTTTGTTTCAATAGCTTGAGCGGAGTCCATGAGAAGTCGGTCCATCCAGTTTGCCCCAATTTGCGACCTACGCGCAAAACCGGCGGGAGCATGTGTTAGGGCGATGACGTTTCGATGACATTGATGTTCCGCAGTTCCGCGCCGTCAAGCGGCGTTGGGGGGCGGGGTCRGGCGTCCCGGAGCAGCTCGGCGGCCAGCGCCCGGGTCACGGGGCGGCCAAGCCGCAGGGCCTCGCTGTCGAGCAGTTCCACGGCCTGCCGGGCGGCGGCCGAGGATCGCTCCAGGCGCGTGGCGAGGTAGCTCACCACGCTCTCGTCCACGGTGAGCTGGCGGTCGGCGCAGAATTTGACGATCAGGCCACGGAAGAGCTGGTCGTCGGGGGGCAGCAGCGTGACCACCGGTACCGCGCGCAGCCGAGAGCGCAGGTCGTGGAGCTCGATGTCCAGCGAAGCGGGCACCTCGCGCCCGGTGAACAGGATATAAGCGCCGTCCTCGCGGGCGAGGTTCATCAGGTGGAAGAGGGCGCGCTCGTCAAAGTCCTTGGCCTTGAGA
>NZ_JBFUES010000450.1:0-5902 GCF_056403875.1 Bradyrhizobium sp. P2_E8 | reverse complement strand
GTGCCTGGGTCAGAATGCTCGCGAAGGGCGGTTGGTTCCCGCAAATGAACCACAACGCTGAGCCGTCGGCCCGTATGTGGACCGTGTCACAGTCTGTAGCCCCGCGCGCGATTGGCGCTGCCGAATTGCGCGCCACGCGGGAACCGGAATCGACGAAGACCGGCCATCGATCGGTTGTATTCGCGCCTCCGGAGTCCTATGCGTAGGCCCCATGGACATCCAGATCATCACTGCCGAAAAGCCCCTGATGGCCCGGGCCCGCCCGCGCAAGCCGGCGCCGTTCCTGCCCATGAGCCGCACCGAGATGGACGCGCTCGGCTGGGATGCCTGCGACATCGTGCTAGTGACCGGGGACGCCTACGTCGACCATCCAAGCTTCGGCATGGCGATCATCGGCCGGCTGCTGGAGGCGCAGGGTTTTCGGGTCGGCATCATCGCGCAGCCGGACTGGCACTCTGCCGAGCCGTTCAAGGCGTTAGGCAAGCCAAAGGTTTTTTTCGGCGTCACCGGCGGCAACATGGACTCCATGGTGAACCGTTACACCGCGGACCGCCGCCTGCGCCATGACGACGCCTATACGGCGGGCGGCGAAGGCGGCAAGCGGCCGGACCGCTGCACCATCGTCTACGCCCAGCGCTGCCGCGAGGCGTTCAAGGACGTGCCGGTCGTACTCGGCGGCATCGAGGCCTCGCTGCGCCGGATCGCGCATTACGACTACTGGTCCGACAAGGTGCGCCGCTCGGTGCTGGCCGACGCCAAGGCGGACCTGCTGCTCTACGGCAATGCCGAGCGCGCCGTCGTCGAGGTGGCCAATCGTCTGGCCGCCGGCGAAGCGCCGCGCGAGCTTAGCGATATCAGGGGCGTCGCGCTGTTCCGTCGCGTGCCCGAAGATTACAGCGAGCTGCACGCCGACGATCTCGATTCCGCCGATGAGGGCGCAACGCGCCAGAAGGGCGCCACCGTCATCCGTCTGCCGGCGCTCGAGCAGGTCGAGCAGGACCGCGAGGCCTATGCGCGCGCGTCACGCGTGCTGCACCGGGAGAGCAATCCCGGCAATGCGCGGCCGCTGGTGCAGCGTCACGGTGATCGCGATCTCTGGCTGAACCCGCCGCCGATCCCGCTGACCAGCGACGAGATGGACGCGGTCTACGACCTGCCCTATGCRCGCGCCCCGCATCCGTCCTACGGCGACGCCAAGATCCCGGCGTGGGACATGATCAAGTTCTCGGTGACGATCATGCGCGGCTGCTTCGGCGGCTGCACCTTCTGCTCGATCACCGAGCATGAAGGCCGCATCATCCAGAACCGCTCGGAAGGCTCGATCCTGCGCGAGATCGAGAAGATCCGCGACAAGACACCGGGCTTCACCGGCGTGATCTCCGACATCGGCGGCCCCACCGCCAACATGTACCGGATGGCGTGCAAGGACCCCAAGGTCGAGGCCGCGTGCCGGCGGCCGTCCTGCGTCTTCCCCGAGATCTGCCCGAACCTCAACACCTCGCATGACGATCTGATCAGGCTCTATCRCAAGGTGCGCGAGACCAAGGGCATCAAGAAGGTGATGGTCGCCTCCGGCGTGCGCTACGACCTCGCGGTCGAGAGCCCGGAATACATCAAGGAGCTCGTCACCCATCACGTCGGCGGTTACCTGAAGATCGCGCCTGAACATACCGAGCGCGGCCCGCTCGACAAGATGATGAAGCCGGGCATCGGCGCCTACAACCAGTTCAAGCGGATGTTCGATGCCGCCGCCGAGCAGGCCGGCAAGAAATATTACCTGATCCCGTATTTCATCGCGGCGCATCCGGGCACGACCGACGAGGACATGATGAACCTCGCGCTCTGGCTCAAGAAGAACCGCTACCGCGCCGACCAGGTGCAGACCTTCCTGCCCTCGCCGATGGCAACCGCGACCGCGATGTACCACACCGGCGTCAATCCGCTGCGCGGCGTGCGCCACGGCGGCAGCGACAAGGTCGAGGCGATCAAGGGGCTGCGCCAGCGCCGCCTGCACAAGGCGTTCCTGCGCTACCACGACCCCGACAACTGGCCGGTGCTGCGCGAAGCGCTGAAGGCGATGGGCCGCGCCGACCTGATCGGCTCGCGTCCCGACCAGCTCGTGCCTGCGCACCAGCCACCCGGCACCGGCAAGGCCGCCGGCACGCGGCGCCCGGTGCGCCCCGGCGGTAAGACGCAGCGGTTCACGACCAAGGGTCTGCGGGTGATGAAGTAGCGGCAATCGGAATGCGATCAGGTTTCGGCCTGACGCTTGCGTGCCCCAAAACAAAAAAGTCGAAAACAACCCCATGCACAGTAGCCGGCGCTAGCGGGATCAATGGCTTAGGCGGGTTGTGAATCCGCCGCCTTTTGGCTTCCGGCGCTCAGTACTTGGCGACCACTGGTCCGGGCGTGAACTGGTAATTGAAGCCGGCACGCAGGACATGATCGTGGAACTTGACCGTAGTCTCGTTGGCAGTCCCGCCGAAGGAGGTGGCCGACCTCAGATCGAGATAGAGGTATTCGAGTTTTGCTGACCAGTTGCGGTTGAATTTCTTTTCGAAGCCGGCCCCTGCGGTCCAGCCCCAGCGAGTCTGGCTCTCTGAGACCGTCGCACCGACAACCGTAACCGGCGCTCCGGCGGGAGCGTTGTTACCGTCGAACAGTTGCCCGGTCAGCGTCGCCTGAGTTCCGAACTTGACCTCTCCGACCGCCAGCCCCCCGGTCGCATAGAGCAGCAGGCTGGGATCGGCCAAAAGTCCGGCGCGACCGCGGAAGGTTGCAAACCACGGAAAATCAGTGCTGCTGTTGGCAGTGCCGGTAAGGCCAACCGAACCGATCCTGACCGCCGCCAGCGTGTCAATCGAACGGCCGCGCTCGCCGGTGCCTTGAATATCGGCCTCGACACCCAGGACCCATTTCGGATCGACCTGCCAGTTGTAGCCGATCTGACCGCCGCCAAGCCCCCCATCAACGTTCTGTCCGATGCTCACAGCAAGCGGGGTGGTCGGCAGGACCGTGGCGTTGGAGCGGCCCCAACTATAGCCGCCGTTCAACCCCGCATAAAACCCCGTCCAATTGTAGCCGGGATCGACCATCGGCGGCGCCTTGACGTAGGGCCTCGGCGCCAGGTCGGCAGCCATCGCGCCCGTTGCAAGCAGCGACACCGCCGCCGCCATTCCAATCATGATCCGATTCACCAAAAACTCCTCAACACGAACGCCTGAAAGCTGTTGGTGCACTTCACCACTGATATCTGGCGATGCCTTTGCCGGCGTAGCTGCGGGTGACGTTGGAGAACTCACCCTCGAAAGTGCCGGACAGCGAAACGCCGTTCAGCCATTTCAGCTCCGCTGCGCCCGTAAGCAGCGCGGCATCGTGCGCGGATGCCGCGCCGTTCACCACGAAGCTCGCGCCCGGCAGGGTCTGGAAGGTGGCGGAGATCCCGCGATCCGGATTGACGTCGTGCGCCCAGGCCGCACGGCCGCGCAGCGTGAGGATCGCGGTCTCCAGCGCATAGGATCGATCGGTGCGCAGGCCGAGCTCGCCGCGCGCAGCGGTGACGTCCCTGCCGGCATAATTCAGCGCGAAGGTGTTGGCGCCGGAGATCGCCTGCTCGCCATAGCCCGGCAGGTACAAACTGGTGAATTGCGCCGCCGCATACGGTGTGATCCCCATCCAGGGCGTGGCATAGCGATAACCGCCTTCGAGGCGTCCCGACAGCGCGTTGGCCTTGAACCGGGCACGCAGATGGTCGGCACCCGCGATGGTCACCGTGCGATCCGTCGTCACGTCCTGCCAGCCATAGGCGAACGCACCGGCAACGTAGGCATTGCCCGTGGTGTGGCGCGCGTACACGCCGGCCTGGAACAGGTCGGAGCTGCCACTGCCGAGCCCATTGGCGACACCAAAACTGGTGCCGCCGCCGCCGAGCGCAAAGCMGACCAGCGTGTTCGGCGATATCTGGTAATCGGCGCCCGCGGCCACGCCGGCGATGCGGCTGGTCGCGGTGTTCGAGCCGACCACCGCATTGCCGTCGGTGGTCTGCGAGCCGCCATAGCCGGCGGCCCACACGCTCCAGCGCTGCGTGAACGAGTCCCCGGCACCATGCGCCTGCCGGCCGATCGCCGCATAGGCGTCGCGACCCGCGTTCGCACGTGCGGCGGCGCCATCGTCGGCATATCGCGATGCGCCGCCCGCGGGCGCGGCCGGATCGTTGCGGTTGCCGAAGAACGGATCGAGCAGCGTGTTGAGGAACTGGCCCATGGCGTTGAAGGTGCCTTGCTGGGCGCCGGTGGCGACTTCGCCGGAGGCCTGCGTCAACCCGTTGAGGAGGTTCTGGCCCGTCGCGTTGAACAGCGTGTTGAAGCCGGTCGTCATCGAGCCGCCCGCGAGCAGCGCGTTGTCGATCCCTGCGGCGACATTCTTCTGGTTGACGTTGGCGAAGCCGGGCAGCGACGGCGACAGCAATCCGGGATCGAGCGTCAGCAACTCGTTGTTGCCCGACTGGGTCACCCGCGCGTTGCGGGCGTAGGCCGGGTTGCTTATCGAGATCGAATCGAACGTCCCGGTCGTGTTCGACGAAGCAACAATGACGTAGGTCGTGGTCGTCGCGACACGGCCGGTCATGTTCACCGCAAGGGTGCCGGCGAGCTGCGCCGCGCCTGCCACCACGGTCTTGCTGGCGGATGTGCCGGAGACTTCGACCATGTAGGTCGCGGCCGTGGTCAGCACCAGATTGCCCGCGATGGTCAGCGTGCCGATCGAGTTCGGACCGACCGCATTGCCCGGCGCCAGCGTGCCGCCGTTGATCGTGGTGTCGCCAACGACGCCGATGCCGCCCAGCGTGCCGCCGGTGTTCACAGTGGTCGTGGAGTTCGAGATCGAGCCGTTCACCGACAGCGTGCCGCCATCGACGGTCGTCGGTCCCGTATAGGTGCTGTTCCCGGTGAGGATCGTGGTGCCCGACAATTGGTTGACGGCGCCATTGCCGACGATATCCGGCGAGAACAGATAGCTCGCCGAGGTGTGATTGAAATTGATCGCGCCAGTGCCGAGGCCGAACTGGACCGTAGCTGCCATCAATGTGCCGGGCGCCGTCGCCGCCGAGCCCGACGCCGCACCGATGTTGAGATTGCCGGTAGAGCCGGCCTGATTGGCGATCAAGACCTGGCCATTGGCGGAAACCGCGCCGCCATTGGCGATCGTGAGCGAGCCTGTGCCAGCGTCACCGATCGCAAGAAACGACTGATTGGTCCAGGACGAACCCGCGCCGTCGACGGCGACGCTGCCGTTTGAGCCGCCGAACGCGCCGATCAGCCCGTTGATGTTGAGCACGCCGCCACCATGCGTGACCGCGACCGAGCCGGTGTTGTTCACGCCGACAAAGAGGTCGCTGACGTACCATGATGAGCCGGCGCCGTCGATCACGGCCGATCCGCTCCCGTGGCCAACAACGCCAAGCGCACCAGCATTGGTCACGACCGTGCCGCCGTTGGAGATCATCAGCGTTCCCCTGCCACCGTACCCGAGCGCCAACATATTGCCGGTGTTCAAGCTCGACTGGGCGCCGTCGACGAGAACTGAACCGGTCGAGCCGGCCGCCTGGCCGACATACGCGTTGCCGCTGGCGACGGCGCCGCCATTTTTGATGTTGAGGGTGCCGGTTCCATCCGTGCCGACCGATAAGACATTGCCAGAGCCCTGTACGCCCAGGGTTGAGCCTGCTCCATCGACCAGAACGGTGCCGGTTGCGCCGGCATTGGTGCCGATATTGACGACAGCCCCCGGGCCCAACGCCGGACCGCTCGTCACAAGGCCGCCATTCGTGATCTTCAGCGTGCCTGTGCCAGAGTAGCCGACATCCAGCCCGGCGGTGTTGATCCAGGTCGAACCGGCGCCGTCG
>NZ_JBFUES010000449.1:0-5905 GCF_056403875.1 Bradyrhizobium sp. P2_E8 | reverse complement strand
CGCAAAAGTCAAGCATTATGCTGCATCGCAACCTGGAAGCGTTGTAATTTCAGTGGAAATTGCCCCGCCTGCACGGCCCACGTGCAGGCGAGGTCGCCCCGGGAAATGGACCTAGATCGGCTGGAAGCCGAGATCGCCGCGGATCCGGTTGACGATGTAGGTCCCGTCCCGGCTCGGCAGGATCCGCTCGAGGCTGGCGCTGTCGATCTTTACATTGGCAAATCGCGGCCCCGCCGAGACGTCGTGGACGGCTTTGGCAAAGGCCGCGACCTCGGCCATGGTCGAGATCGCGCGGGCGTCTCCGATGCCGCAGGCCTTGGCGACGCCGACGAGGTCGGCGGCGGCTGAGGTGTGGCTGGTCTGGCCGCCGGTCTCGCCATAGGCCTCGTTGTCGAGCACCACGATGGAGAGGTTGGACGGCTTCTGGAGCCCGATGGTTGCAAGGCTGCCCATGCCCATCAGCATCTCGCCATCGCCGGTGATGACCAGCACCGGCAGTTTCGGCTGCGCCAGCGCGAGCCCCAGCCCGATCATCGCGGCGCCGCCCATGCCGCCCCAGAGATAGAAGTTGCGGGCGTGATCGCCCGCGGCACACATGTCGTTGGTGGAGGCCCCGAGGCCGCCGATCGCAACCACATCCTTGCGGTCCGCAAGCAGCGTCGAGACCACCTGGCGGCGGTCGAGGAGATTGGCCTTGCTCATCTGGTGAAAACCTTGGCGCCGATCAGGCGCTGCGACAACAGGACGGCGGTGGGCGTGAGCGCGTTATAGGCCTGCGCTGCGGCTGCCTCCAACACCGCCGGCACCTCGGCCGCATTGGAGGCGCGCAGCACCTTGACGCCGGAGAGCTCGAACACGCCCTGCGTGGTCGATCCCATCGGCACCTGCCACGGATTGAACTCGCCCCACTCGCCGCGCATGGTCACCAGCGTGAGGAACGGAAAGCGCAGGATCGGGATCAGCGACAGCATGTTGATGCAATTGCCGACCCCGCTCGACTGCATCAGCAGGACGCCGCGCTGCCCGCCGGTCCAGGCGCCCGCCAGAAGCGCCACGCCCTCCTCTTCCGTCGTCAAGGGAATGCCGCGCATTGTGGTGGACCCCAGCACGCGCTGGATCAGCTTCGAATGGCCGGCATCGGGCACGTAAGGCACCTGCCGGACGTCGAAGCGCTGCAATGTCGCGAAAATATCGTCGGGCCAATTCGGGGCCGTGT
This sequence comes from Bradyrhizobium sp. P2_E8, assembly GCF_056403875.1. Taxonomy (NCBI): domain Bacteria; kingdom Pseudomonadati; phylum Pseudomonadota; class Alphaproteobacteria; order Hyphomicrobiales; family Nitrobacteraceae; genus Bradyrhizobium; species Bradyrhizobium sp. P2_E8. The sequence continues at coordinate 4,689 of NZ_JBFUES010000449.1, read as the reverse complement.
CGGCAGCGTCAGCGCGGGCGTGCATTTTCCTGTCCGGTCGGCTTGCAAATCACGGCACGACTGTAGACGGTGATCCGCGCCGCTCGAAAGAGCGAAAACGGCATATCGGTCTCAACCGGCGAGTATGGCGGCAATGAACGCAAGTGCGAAAGAACTGGCGTCGAATTTCGATCTCGAGAAGCTGACGCCGGAGTTCTACGACAACCCCTACCCGACCTATCGTGCACTGCGGGAGAACGAGCCGGTCAAGCGCCTGCCGAACGGCACCGTGTTCCTGACCCGCTACGACGACCTCGTCGCCACCTACAAGAACACCAAGTCGTTCAGCTCGGACAAGAAGCGCGAGTTCGCGCCGAAATACGGCGACACCCCGCTCTACGAGCATCACACCACCAGCCTCGTCTTCAACGATCCGCCGGCGCACACCCGCGTGCGCCGCCTGATCATGGGCGCGCTGTCGCCGCGCGCGATCGCGGGGATGGAGGGCGATCTCGTCAAGCTGGTCGACAGCCTGCTCGATGCCATCGCCGCCAAGGGCCATTGCGAGCTGATCGAGGATTTTGCCGCCTCGATCCCGATCGAGGTGATCGGCAATCTGCTCGACGTGCCCCATGACGAGCGCGCGCCGCTGCGCGACTGGTCGCTGGCGATCCTCGGTGCCCTTGAACCCGTGGTGTCGAGCGAAGCGGCCGCGCGCGGCAACAAGGCGGTGAAGGACTTTCTCGCCTATCTCGAAACGCTGGTCGCGCGCCGGCGCGGCAAACCCGGCAATCCCGAGCGCGACGTGCTGACACGCCTGATCCAGGGAGAAGGTAACGGCGAGCGGCTGACGGAGAAGGAGCTGCTGCACAATTGCATCTTCCTGCTCAATGCCGGACACGAGACCACCACCAACCTGATCGGCAACGGCCTCGTCGCACTGGACCGGAATCCGGACCAGAAGCAGCGGCTGATCGACAACCCCGACATGATCAAGACAGCGGTGGAGGAGATGCTGCGCTACGAGAGCTCGAACCAGCTCGGCAACCGCATGACCACCGAACCCGTCGAGCTCGGCGGCGTCATGCTCGACGCCGGCACGTCGGTGACGCTGTRCATCGGGGCGGCCAACCGCGACCCCGCGCAGTTTCCCGACCCCGAGAGCTTCGACATCGCGCGGACGCCGAACCGGCATCTCGCCTTCGCCACCGGCGCGCATCAATGCGCCGGCATGGCGCTGGCGCGGCTCGAGGGCGCCATCGCGATCTCGCGCTTCCTGGCGCGCTTCCCGAACTACGCCGTGAACGGCCAGCCGGTGCGCGGCGGGCGGGTACGGTTCCGCGGCTTTTTGCGCGTGCCCTGCGCGATCGGCTGAGGCCCGAAAACAAAAATGTCGAAAACAACCCCATGCACAGTAGCGGAGGCTAACGGAAGATTGCCTCGGTGGATCCGCATAACCATTTGACAAGGGGAGGCAAATCCGCGGCGTCGCGCATCTCGCCGGGCCCGGATGAATTTGAGCGCGGTGCAGCCGGCACGCAACAATGGAGTGACGAAAGATGAGCTCGTCCGTCATTGATTACCTCGCAACGGAAGCGCGCTTTGGCGCCCGTAATTACGAACCGATCGGGGTCGTCCTGTCGCGCGGCGAAGGTGTCTGGGTCTGGGATACCGACGGCAACCGTTATCTCGATTGCCTCTCCGCCTATTCCGCGGTCAGCCAGGGCCATTGCCACCCCAAGATCCTGGCGGCGATGGTGGAACAGGCACACAGGCTGACGCTCACCTCACGCGCCTTCCACAACGACCAGCTCGCCCCGTTCTACGAGGAGATCGCGGCGCTGACCGGCTCGCACAAGGTGCTGCCGATGAACAGCGGCGCCGAGGCGGTCGAAAGCGCGATCAAGTCGGTGCGCAAATGGGGCTACGAGGTGAAAGGCGTGCCGGACGGCCAGGCCGAGATCATCGTCTGCGCCGACAATTTCCACGGACGCACGCTGGGCATCGTCGGCTTTTCAACGGATCCCGAGACCCACGGACACTTCGGTCCGTTCGCGCCGGGCTTCAGGATCATCCCGTTCGGCGACGCCGCGGCGCTCGAACAAGCGATCACGCCAAACACCGTCGCCTTTCTGGTCGAGCCGATCCAGGGCGAAGCCGGTGTCATCATTCCACCAGCCGGCTATTTCACCAGGGTACGGGAGCTCTGCACGGCCAACAACGTCATGCTGGTGCTCGACGAGATCCAGACCGGGCTCGGCCGCACCGGCAAGCTGCTCGCCGAACAGCACGAGGGAATCGAGGCTGACGTCACCCTGCTCGGCAAGGCCCTGTCCGGCGGCTTCTATCCCGTGTCGGCCGTGCTCTCGAACAACGACGTGCTCGGGACACTCCGACCCGGGCAGCATGGTTCGACCTTCGGCGGCAACCCGCTGGCCTGCGCGGTGGCGCGCGCGGCGATGCGTGTGCTGGTCGAGGAAGGCATGATCGAGAACGCGGCCAGGCAGGGCGCGCGCCTTCTGGAAGGCTTGAAGGACATCCGCGCCAACACGATCCGCGACGTGCGCGGGCGCGGCCTCATGCTGGCGGTCGAGCTGCATCCCGAGGCCGGCCGCGCGCGCCGCTACTGCGAGGCGCTCCAGGGCAAGGGCATCCTCGCCAAGGACACCCATGGGCACACGATCCGCATCGCCCCGCCGCTGGTGATCACCAGCGACGAGGTCGACTGGGCGCTGGAGCAGTTCGCCACGACCCTGACGCAGGATTTCTCCTGAAGCTGCCCGCGTCGGAAGATCGCACTGCCGGCCGAGCCCAACAACGAGTTAGCGGTCCGGCCAGAACCGGACTCGTGCAGCGCAGCAAATAGTGACGCATGGTCCTACGGCAAAACTCGGCATGATTCCGGCAACCGGATGAACGGGGTGCGTGGAACCTATCGGAGCGACGGACGTTTTTGTCCGCGAATGAGCAGCGCCGTGCCCGGCGCAGCAAGCGCCGAGGCCGGTGGCGCTGAGCTGCGCTGATCGGAGAAATGCTCATGAGACTCACTCTTTCAGTCATCAAAGCTGACGTTGGCTCCGTTGGCGGGCATACAAAACCGTCTTCACGCATGATGGCGACTGTCGAGGGCGAGGTTGCCAAGGCGATCTGCAATGGTCTGCTGATCGACGGTTTCATCTGCCACACCGGCGACGACATTGCGATCATCATGACGCACACACGGGGCGAAGGAAGCTCCGARGTCCATCAACTCGCCTGGAAGACGTTCCTCGCGGCCACCTCGGTCGCGAGAACCTCCGGGCTCTATGGCGCCGGCCAGGATCTTCTCGCCGACGCGCCTTCCGGGAACATTCGCGGCGCCGGCCCAGGCGTCGCCGAGCTCAGCTTCGACCACAGCCTCTCCGGCGTGCGACCCGCGGAGTCCTTCATGGTGTTCGCGGCCGACAAATGCGGGCCGGGCGCCTACAACCTGCCGCTCTATCTCGCCTTTGCCGACCCCATGTACTGCGCTGGGCTGATGCTGCCTCCGATGATCAAGGGATTCCGTTTCCATGTCATCGACATGGACAACACAGCCGGCGACAGCCTACTCGAGCTCGACGCACCCGACGACAGCTACCACATTGCCGCCCTGCTTCGCGACAACGAGCGCTTCGGCATCGATCGCATCATTTCTCGAACCCATGGCGAGGTCGTCGCGGCCGTTTCGGCACAGCGCCTCCACGCGATCGCAGGCAAATACACCGGCAAGGATGATCCAGTCGCGATCGTCAGGAACCAGGGAATTTTCCCAGCTCCGGAGGAAATAATCTCGCCGTTCGCCAAAGCGCACTTCGTGGGCGGCGATGCACGCGGCTCGCATGTGATGCCGCTCATGCCGGTGCCACTCAACACGCCGGTTACCGGCATGTACTGCCTGCCGATCGTTTCATGCGTCGGCTTTTCGATCGACAGCGAAGGCCGCTTTGCCGAGTCCTACACCGATTTCTTCGACAACCCGGCATGGGATGAGGTCCGCCGGCGCGCCCAGCGCAAGGCCATCGAGATGCGCAGCCAAGGCTGGTCTGGCGCCGCCATGCTACCCTATTCCGAACTGGAATATGGCGGCTTCCGCGACACCGTGTCCGGACTGCTGAAGCGTTTTCGACTCCGCGACGACCGCAAGCCCGAAGCGGCCGAATAGCGACCGCCTCCAATCAGAAGCTGGAGCGACGTTCACCGTTCAATCGACAGATGCAGGCGCTATGACGACATGCCGATCCGGGAGGTTGATATGGCAAAAAAACGCATCGGCATTCTCACGGGCGGCGGCGACGTCGCCGGCCTCAATGCAGTCATCAAGAGCGTGACTTATCGCGGCAGTGAGGACGACATCGAGGTTGTCGGTCTGCGCCGTGGTTGGGAGGCCCTCACGCACCTGAACCTCGACGACCCAAACAGCAGGTCCCACTACGTCATCCCGCTGAACCGTGAAAACACTCGAACCATCGACCGGCGCGGCGGCACCGTGCTGCACTCGAGCCGCGTCAATCCCTCCAAAATACAGAAGCTGCCGGATCATCTCGTCGGCAATGATGTTCCGGTCTCGCTGAGCACCAACGGCGGCATCGCGACAAAGACATGGGACCTCACCAGCCGGGTGCTCGCTAACCTTTCGGGACTTGGCATCGAACACCTGATCGCCATCGGTGGCGACGACACGCTCAGTTA
>NZ_JBFUES010000448.1:0-5920 GCF_056403875.1 Bradyrhizobium sp. P2_E8 | reverse complement strand
ACGCGAACCGGGTCCTCGTCGACATGGCTGCCGCCGCCGAGCCCGATCGAGTGCAGATCGGGCATCCGGAACAGCGTGCGCACGCCGCCGACCTCGACCCCGGCATTGGCCTCGCGCGGGACGCCATGACGCAGCTGGCCGATGTCGCTCGTGGTGCCGCCGACGTCGACGACCATGGCATCGTCGAGGCCGGACAGATGCGCGGCGCCGCGCATCGAATTGGTGGCGCCGGAGGCAAAGCTCATCACCGGGAAGGCGGTGGCGATCTCGGCCTGCATCACGGTGCCGTCGTTCTGGGTCAGGAACAGCGGCGCATCGATGCCGCTGTCGGCAATCGCCTTGCGGAAGGCCGCAACCGTGGTGATCGCGAGATCGTGCAGGGATGCATTGAGCAGCGCGGCATTCTCGCGCTCGAGCAGGCCGATGCGACCGAGATCGTGCGACAGCGTCACCGCGACGTCGGGACAGATCTCGGCGAGGATCTCCCGCGCCGTGGTCTCGCAGGAGGGATCGAGCGGGGAGAAGCTCGAGCACACCGCGACCGAGCGCAGACCCTTGTCCCTGATTTTTCGCGCGGCGTCCTTCAGCCCGGCGGTGTCGAGCGGCATGAACGGGCGGCCGTCGTAATCGTGGCCGCCCTCCAGCATGAAGATCTCGCCATTAACAAGGGATGCGAGATCGGTTGGCCAGTCGCAGAACGGCGGCAGCGAGGCGCTCGCGGGCATGCCGATGCGGATCGCGCCGATCTTCTGCACGTGACGGCGCTGCACCACCGCGTTGATGAAATGCGTGGTGCCGATCACGACCGCATCGACCTTGATCGCGGCGGCCGGCTCGGCGCGGAGCGCCTTGAGCGCGTCGAGGATGCCGGAAGTCACGTCGGCGGTGGTCGGACGCTTGACGGAATGGACGACCTTCTCGTCGACGATCAGCACGGCGTCCGTGTTGGTGCCGCCGACATCGATGCCAATACGCTTCATGGGATCTTAAGCTCCAGCCTCTGCGGGCGCGAAGAGAGAACGGTAGTCGAGGTCGTAGCCGAAAGCGCGGGGGCCGACGAATTCGAGGCCTCGGGGGCTCGTCAGCACGGCCGGCGCCGGCAGGGCCACGACGGTGACACGCTGGCCGTAGCGCACGGTCTCGGTGCCGACGCCGTGGCCGTTGACGYTGTCGAGCACGCAGATCAGATCGGGCGACGTCGCGATAGCCTTCTCGCCACGCCAGGCCACGATCCACTCGTTCTGGAACGAGAGCACCAGCTTGTTGCCGCGGTCGGCGTCGCTGCCCTCGATCATGGCCGAACCGCGCAAAAATCCTTCCGTCGTGCGCCGGGCCACGTCGATGATCTTGCCGGTGAACAGCTTCTTGCCGCCTTCGGTTGCCAGCACTGCGGCGATCGGATCCTCGTGACGACGATTTGCCTCCTGCACGGCGCGGCCGATGCCGATCGCCTTGGTGGTGGTGAAGTGGATGCCCCAGTCCTTCACCTCGCGCCCCGTGCGCGGCGCCTTGCTGGTCGAGGCGATCGAGCCCATCTCGACGCAGATCTTGCGGCTGGCCCGCTCCATCCACTTCCAGCTCGGCACCTTGGTGACGACGGCCTCGATGCCGCGCRGATCGTAGAGGGTGCAGGGATAGGGACGCAGCTCTCCGATCGCGACCGAGGTCATCTGCGCTTCGGGGAAGGCGCGGCCCATGCAATCGGCGTCGACCACGGGGATGCCGAGATGGGCGGCCGCCATCAGCGCCTGGACGCCGTTGCCGCCGCCGATCTCGACCGACATCACGGCGCGGAACTTGATGCCGTTGATCTCTTCCTGCATGCGTACCGCGCGCGCGATGTTGCGGCTGTCGGCGAGGCGCTCCTGTCCGACCAGCGGCGCACCCATGTTGGAGACCACGGCGACCCAGTCCTCGTCGTCGAGGTCGAGTGGCGACATCAACTGCACGCGGTGGCCTTCGGCATAGAGCCGGCGCAGATTGAGCAGGCCTAGATAGGGGCTGCCACCGCCGCCGGTTCCGAGAATCCAGGCGCCGACCGCAAGCGCCTCGATCTCCTCGAGGCTGATCGTCTTCAATTCCACCTTGCTCACGACACCAGCTCCTCGACGATACGGGCCGCGGCGGCAATGCCGAGGATCACGGGGCCGGGATAGGCCGTGCGCACACGCGCCTTGTTGGCGCTGGTGTAGCTGATGCAATCCATCACCACGAGATCGGGCTCGAGGTCCGCCATCGTGCGTGCGGCTTCGTCGACGACGGCGTCGCTCGAGCCGGGACGCAGCGTGATGCCGACGACTTCGACGCCTTCGCGCTGCCATTTCTTGTCGATCAGCATGGTCTGCTCAGGCAGCGGCGAGAACACGCCGAGCCGGCCCTTCGGCAGCACGGCCTCGACGAGATTGTGCAGGATGGCCGAGGGCAGGATGACGAGGCCGTCGGCCGCGAGATTGGGAAATTTGCCGGTGCACGCCATCAGCGTCACGCCGACGCCCTCGTGCTTGAAGCGGGTGATCTGCTGGCTCGCGCGGCGCTCGACCTCCTTCTTGCTGATGGTGACGCCGTCGCCGTTCGGCAGCAGCGTGAACAGCGTGTCGTAGCCGTCCATCGGCGGGATCGCGTCGATCTCGGCGCGGCTCATGCCGTCGAGCGCGCCGCGCAGCTCGATCTCGATACCCGGCGACAGCACGGCGGCGATTTCCGATGCGACGGTCGGGCGCGGACTCTGGCCGATCACGACCACCCCGATGCGCTGGTGCTTCAATGGCATGTTCATGTCTAGTCCTTCAAGACGACGAGATCGGCCGGCGTCCAGTCGAGCGTGACACCGTTGCCGGGAACGAACAGGCGGCTCGTGCCTGCATTGGGCTGTTGCACGAGGACACGATGACCGCCCTCGAGCGTGATGCGGTAGAGCACCGCGCCGCCGAGGAAGTTGGTGTTCTCGACGATGCCGTGGGCGGAGCTGCCAGCTGTGGCGGCGTCAGCGCGCGCGATGAGGCGAATCTTTTCGGGACGCAGCGCCACCGAGAGAACGCCGGTGCCTTGCGCCTCGGTGGGCGGCAGCGCCAGGATCAGGCCCTTGCCGACGTCGAGCGCCGAGGCGGCCGTGCTCGTCATCGTGCGCTCGCCGCAAAAGATGTTGGTGTCGCCGATGAAGTCGGCGACAAAGCGCGTCGTGGGCTGGTTGTAGATCTCCGTCGGCGTGCCGACCTGCTCGACGCGGCCGCCGTTCATCACGGCGATACGGTCGGACATCGCCAGCGCCTCTTCCTGGTCGTGGGTGACGAACACCAGGGTCAGGCCGAGTTTCTTCTGGAGCTGCTTGAGCTCGAATTGCATCTGCTGGCGCAGCTTCTTGTCGAGCGCGCCGAGCGGCTCGTCGCAGAGCAGGACGCGCGGCGCGATCACGATGGCGCGGGCGAGCGCCACGCGCTGCTGCTGGCCGCCGGAGAGCTGGGCGGGGCGTCGGTCCTCGAGGCCGGACAGCTCGACCATGGCCAGCGCCGCCTTCACCTTGGCTGCGATGCTCGTCTTGTCGAGCCCGCGCATGCGCAGGCCGAAGGCGACGTTCTCGGCGACGGTGCGATGGGGAAACAGCGCGTAATTCTGGAACACCATGCCCATGTCGCGCTTGTGCGCGGGCACATGGGTGATGTCGGCGCCGTCGACGCGGATCGCGCCCGCGCTCGGCGTCTCGAAGCCGGCGATCATGCGCAGCGTCGTGGTCTTGCCGCAGCCGGACGGGCCGAGCAGGGAGAAGAACTCGCCCTGCCGGATGTCCATGGCGACCGCGTCCACCGCGCGGACTCCGCCGTCATAGACCTTGCTGACGCCGGCGATCTCGATCGACGCGCTCATGCGCGGAAGATCCGGTTGACGCGTTGGTCGATCTCGTCCTTGCGCTCGTTGTACCACTTCCAGTCGACCTGGATCAGCTTCGAGACCTTCTCGGGCGTGGTGAGCAGCTTGGCGTCGTACTTGGCGTCGAGCTTCACCTTCTTGTTGGCCGGCGAGTACCACACGGTTTCCGCGAGGCGCTTCTGCACCTCGGGGCGCAGCATGTAGTTGACATAGGCGTTGGCGAGCTCCTTCATCTTGCTGCCGGGGGTGATGGTCAGGACCTGTTCGAGCGACAGCACGCCTTCGCTCGGCGAGACGAAGTCGGTCGGCTGGTTCTGCCCGTCATAACGGTAGATGCCGGAATCGTGGATGACGCAGAGGCCGACTTCGCCCGACAGCAGCATCTTCTCCATCGCGCCGGTGAAATCGACGATCTTGATCGGCTTGAGCTTCTCCAGTGCGGTGTAGGCCGCATCGAGGTCGGTCTGTCCCTTGCCGAACAACGTGCCGCACATCATCAGGAAGGCCTGGCCGAGGCTGTTGACGGGAATGACRTAGCCGCCGCGGACGCCGTTGTATTTCGCGTCCCACAGCTCCTTCCACGAGGTGATGCTGCCGTAGCCCTTGTCGGTGCGCAGGCCGAGCCCGATGGCGCTGGTGAAGATCGAGACGCCGACGATCTTGTCGCTGACGGCGTAGGGGTAGACGTCGGCGAGATTCGGCACGAGCTTGGGATCGATCTTCGGCTCGACGAGGCCCATCTCGGCGGCGGCCCACTGCTCGTTGGAATTGGTGTGCAGCACGTCATAGATGGGCGCGGAGCGCGAGCTCGCCTGAAGCTTCGGCAGATAAGGGAACGCGGAATCGATCTGGAGCTTGCACTTGAACTCGCTCTCGAAGGCGGGGCCGATCTCGGCCTTCATGATCTCGCCCCACTTGCCGCCCCAGCCGGTGATGCGCAGCGTCGGATCGTCGGCGCGCGCGACGTAGGGCGCGGCGATCGTGCCGATGCCGAGCGAGGCGCTCGCGGTCAGAAAGCGGCGTCGGCTGAGCCGTGAGGATCCCAGAGCTTTCATCATGTCTCGATTCCTTCGGGTGTAATGAGCGGTTACAATTTGACGTAGGAGCGCAGGCCGACCGTGCGGTCGAGCCCGATGACGACGACAAAGGCGAGGACGATCGAGACCACGGAAGCAGCCCCAATCGTGCCGTCCAGATCGAACTTGAGATAGTTGAACAGCGTGACCGGCAGCGTCTCGTTGCCCGGCGAGACCAGGAACAGCGACACCGGAAACTGGTCGAAGGAGACGATGAAGGCGAAGATTGCGCCTGCCAGCACGCCCGGCTTGATCAGCGGCAGCGTCACCTCGAAGAAGGTGCGCAAGGGACTTGCGCCGAGGTTCTGTGCCGCTTCCTCCAGGCGCGTGTCGAAATTATGCAGCACGGCCAGCGTGGTGCGCACGACGTAAGGCAGCGTCACCAGCGTGTGGCCGGCAACGAGGCCCCAGGTTGGACGTCCCACGTCGAGCAGCACATAGGTCTGGAACAGCGCAAGTCCGGTCAGGATCGCCGGCAGCATCAGGGGAGATAGCATCGTCGCCACGATCAGCCGCGCGCCCGGCAGATTGCCGCGCGCCAGCGCGAGCGCGGCGGAGGCGCCGAGGATCGTTGCCGCTATGGTGGTCAGGACCGCGACTTCGAGGCTGAAGCCGAGCGCATGCATGAAGTCGCGCGATGCGAAGAACTTCTCGAACCAGCGCAAGGACACGCCGACCGGCGGAAACTGGATGAAGGGCGTCGGGTTCAGGGCGAACACGACAACGATCGCGATCGGTGCCAGCAGGAAGATCAGGATGGCGATGTTGACGGCGAGATAGAGATAGYGGCCGTAATGCCTGACGCTTCCCGCCGTCCGCGCGGGAGCCGCCTGCCGGGCCGCCGCGAGCGATGGGCTGTGCGAGGCGGTGGTTTGCATCGTCGGCCTCACTGCAATTCGCGCTGGCCGGAGACGAGGCCGAGCGCGCGGTTGTAGGCGACGACGAGCCCGAGCGAGAGCATCAGCAGGACGATGCCGAGC
>NZ_JBFUES010000447.1:0-5936 GCF_056403875.1 Bradyrhizobium sp. P2_E8 | reverse complement strand
GTTGAGCAGGTTCTGCTCGCCCTGGCGCACGCCGACATGGGCCGGCGACTGGCGGATCAGGAATTTCAGCTCGACTTCCTTGGTCGGGTTCTGATCCTGCACCTTCAGCGCGATGGCGCTGTTCTCGGCGAAGGTGTCGGCTTGGCCCGCGAGAAACGCGGCGAGTGCGGCGGGCGTATCCTCGAAACGCACCAGCTTCACCTTGGGTGCGTTGTCGGTGAGCCAGACGTCGAGCGTCGAGCCCTTGGCCACGGCAACGCTGCGGCCGTCGAGATTGTCCGGCTTCTTGCCGGTGGCGGCGGGCAGCGCCTTGGCGCCGTAGACGCCGAGATTCACCACCGCATAGGGCTGCGAGAACATCACCTGCTGGGCGCGTTCGGGCGTGGCGCCGAGGCCTGCGATCAGCATGTCGATCTTGTCCGACAGCAGGCTCGGGATGCGTGCTGGGCCCGTCACCGGGACGAGCTCGAGCTTCACGCCCATGTCGGCGGCGATCAGGCGCGCGAGATCGGCGTCGAGACCCGCGACCTCGCCCTTGTCGTCCTTGAAGCCCCAGGGCGCGGCGTCGGTCAGGATGCCGACGCGAAGCTTGCCGGAGCCGACCACGTCCTGGAGCTTGTCGGCGTGCGCGAGGTTCGGCGCGGCGATCACCGCGAGTGCCGTGGCTGCGATTGCAAAAAGGGATTTCAGTTGTCTCATGACTCTCTCCTGGTGGCGGATGGCTGGATGATCATTTCGCCGAGGCGATGAAGCTGGCGAGCTCGGGGGTTTCGGGATTGGCGAACAGTTTTGCAGGCGGCCCCTGTTCCCAGACGCTGCCCTGGTGCATGAAGACGATGCGGTTAGCGACGTTGCGGGCAAAGCCCATCTCGTGCGTGACCAGGATCATGGTCATGCCTTGCTTCGCCATCGCCTCCATCACCTTCAGCACTTCGCCGACGAGCTCGGGGTCGAGCGCGGAGGTCACCTCGTCGAACAGCATGAGGTGAGGCGCCATGGCGAGGCAGCGCGCGATCGCGACGCGCTGCTGCTGGCCGCCGGAGAGCTGCTCGGGCCAGGCGTCGATCTTGTCGGCAAGGCCGACGCGGGTGAGCACGTCCTCGGCGAGTGCGCGGGCTTTCGCCTTCTCGATGCGGCCGGTGAGGAGAGGAGCGAGGGTGATATTGCGCTCGACCTTCAGATGCGGAAACAGGTTGAAGGCCTGGAACACGATGCCGACGCGCTGACGGAATTTCTTCAGGTCGGGCATCCTGGCGTGAACCTTCTGCCCCTCGACCCGGATCTCGCCGGAATCGACGCTCTCCAGCGCGTTGATGCAGCGGAGCAGCGTCGACTTGCCCGAGCCCGAGCGGCCGATGATCGTGACGATCTCGCCTTCCTCGACGTCGAGCGAGACGCCCTTGAGCACCTCGACCTTGCCGAATGTCTTGTGCACGTCGTGGATTTCAACGAGAGCCATCGAGGCGGGCCTCCAAAGAGCGGGACCAGAGCGTGAGCGGCAGGCACAGCGCGAAATAGATCGCGGCGACGAGCGCGTAGGTGAGCAGCGGCTGGAACGTCGCTGCGCTCACCACTTGGCCGGCGCGGGCGAGTTCGACGAAACCGAGGATCGAGGCGAGCGAGGTGCCCTTGATGAGCTGCACCAGGAAGCCGACGGTGGGCGGCAGCGACAGCCGCAGCGCCTGCGGCGCGATGATGTGGCGGAATTGCTGCCAGGCGGAGAGGCCGAGGCAAGCGCCGGCCTCCCATTGCGCCTGCTTCACGGCTTCCAGCCCGCCGCGCCAGATCTCGCCGAGGAAGGCGGCGGTGTAGAGCGTGTAGGCGATGGTCACGGCAACGAGCGCCGGCACCTGGATTCCCAAAAACACCGGCATGCCGAAATAGAAGAAGAACAACAGCCCGAGCAGCGGCACGCTCTGGATCACCTGGATGCATGCCGCCATCGTCCAGCGCAGCCCGGCGAAGCGGCTGATGCGGCCCATGGCAAGCCCGAGCGCCAGCGGCGCGCCGAAGGCGAGCGCGAGCACGACGAGTGCGACGGTCCAGCGCAGCGCCGCGAACAGCGAGACGAAATCGATGAGGGAGAAGGATCGCATCGCTGTCCCCTCAGCGCCGTCGCGGCCAGCGGAAGGCCGCCAAACCGATGATGGCGAACAGCGCCTTGAACGACATCGCCATCGCGAAATAGACCGCGCAGATCACCGCATAGACCTCGAAGCTGCGATAGGTGCGGCTCTCGATGAATCCCGCGACGTGAAACAGCTCGTCGGCGGCGACCTGCGAGGCGAGCGAGGTGCCGAGCAGCAAGAGGACGAACTGGCTGGTCACGGCCGGATAGGCGTTGCGCAGCGCCGGCGGCAGCAGGATGTGACGGAACACCTGCCAGCCGGATAGCCCGAGGCACTGGCCGGCCTCGATCTGGTTCTTCGGCACGGAGTCGAGACCGGCGCGGATGATCTCGACCGAATAGGCGCCGAAATACAGCGACAGCGCGACGGCGGCGGCCTCGAAGGCCGGCAGCTTCAGGCCGAAGGTCGGCAGCACGAAGAAGACGATGAAGATCTGGATCAGCGACGGCGTGTTGCGGAACAGCTCGATGTAACCGCGCACCAGCCAGCGCAGCGGCGTGATGCGTCCGTTCAGCGCGACCGCGCCGGCAACGCCGATCAGGAGCCCGGCCAGCGCCGCGATCACCGTCAGCTCGAGCGTGACGATGGCCCCGTCGATGAGCTGGTTCTGGTAGCGCCAGAGCGGCAGGAAGTTCATCGCATGCGCTCTCAGCCGAACTGGGTGGGGAGGGCGCGCGCGACGACGCCGTCGGCGTCGAGGCCGAGGATCACGCGCCAGCGGTCGAGGCAGGTGCAGGGATGCGAGATGCCGAAGGCGATGATGTTGCCGACGGCAAGGGCGCTTTCGGAAGCAACGGACAGGAACGCATGCTGGTCGTTGAGGCGCGTTACCGCCAGCGCAGCGGCGAGCCCTTGCTGCTCGACGCCGTCGCGGAACACGCGCAACGGGACCGGCAGTCCCTGATCGAAGGAGGCGTCGCGCATGCCGAAGCCGGCGATCGCAAGCCCGGCCTCGGGCCGCGACAGAACCTCGGCCCAGAGCGTCAGTGCGGGGCGGAAACCCTCCGCCGCGGAGTGGCGCGTGCCGTCGATGAGGAGACCGCCGCGACGGTCCATTTCCGCGAAGGCGCGGGCATAGATGCCGTGATCGGCAAAGAACAGCGCGCCGGAGCGCAGGATCACGCCGGCGTTGCCGTCAGCCTGTGCGACTGGCGCGAGCGCGCGCGCGACGATGTCGAAATAGGCCGAGCCGCCGGCGCTCATGATCAACGGCTGCTGCGGGGCGGCGGCGCGCACCAGCGCAAACGTCTCGATGGTGCGCTCCATCAGTGCTGCGATCGCGCGCATCGTCTCGTCGGGATCGGACGTTGCGGCGGCGCCCTCATAGGTCGCAACGCCGCCGAGCACGAGCCTGTCAGCGGCGAGCACGGCTGCGATCGTCGCTTCGATTGCGGCGCGATCGCGCGCGCCGGCGCGGCCTGCGCCGAGCTCGACCAGCACGGACAATTCGCGGCGTCCGGCGATCCGCGCGGCCTCGGCGAGCGCCGCGACCGCGGCCGGTGAATCCGCGAAGGCGTGAAATTCGACGTCGGGATAGGCGCCGAGCAGCGCGCCGAGCCGCCGGCCGGCCGCGAGCCCGCCGATCTCGTTGGCCAGTACCAGGCGCCGCTCGCCGCTCGCGAGCAGCACCGCGGCCTGCTGGATGTTGGCGACCGTGGTGCCCCAGGCGCCGGCTGCGCGCAGCGAGCGGGCGAGCTCCGGCGACATCGGGGTCTTGGCGTGGGGCGCGACGCTGACGCCGGCACTCGCGCACCATTTGAGGAAGAGGTCGCGGTTGGCCGCGAAGGCGGCCTCGTCGAGGGTGAGGGCGGGCAGGGCAAGATCGCCGCGCGAAGGTGACCAGCGCTGGCTGCCGATGTCTTCAGTGGCCAGGCCATCGACCAGGGGGGGAATGCCCCGAACCGTCGTCGACAGGCGTTGGCTATCCCACCGGGACAAGAACTGCATCGTCGCTCCCTCGGCGGCCCTCGACCGCCAGGGAACGATATGTCGGAATGACAACGTTGTCATTAGGCCTTTTTAGCCATTTTCAGACCAAGATCGATGCAACAAGGTATATTGGTAAGGATTTTTGCCTCCGGGTTGAGCTAGTGCGTGATGGGGTAAGTGGAATCGAGCCTACTGCGGCGTTCTCTCCGTTCCCTCCCCCCTTGCGGAGGGGCAGGGAGGGGGGTGCCACACGGGGATTCTTTCCGTCGCGCACCCGCCTTTGGTGCAACATCAATAACCGGCACCTTTTCCTGGGCTACCCCCCTCCCTAGCCCTCCCCCGCAAGGGGGGAGGGAACGCACCTCCGTCGCGGCGCTAGTCGGGTCTCATCGCATCAGGCCCTAGTGCGGGTCCATCTGGGCGAGGATCTCCTCGATATCGATGTCGACCTGGCCAGCGGCCTTGAGGTGGCGGACCTCGAGACTGTCGCCCTGGAAGCGGTACTCGACGAGGCCGGTCTCCTTGATCGCGATCCGGTCCTGGCGCGCATCGTTGATCTTGAAGCCGACCGACGGCGCCCAGACGTGGCGTGTATGACGGAACGTGAAGTCGCGGCGCTGGTGCACGTGGCCGCTGGCGATGAGCCGCAGATCGACGCGCGCAAACATCTCGATCAGCCGCGCCCGCGCCGGCTGCGGCACGTAGCGGATCGCGGTCTCCGCTGTCTCAGGATCGTCGGGCAGGTTGAGGAACACCGGCTTGTGCAGGAACAGCGCGACCGGCCTGCCATTCGTGCGTGCGATCTCCTGGGTGAGCCAGTCGAACTGCTCGGCCTCGAACGCGAGACCCGAATTCATCACCAGCGAGTTGAGGCCGATGAAGCACCAGCCCGCAGCCTCGAACGACCAATGGTCGTCGCCGATGATGTCGCGAAATTGCTGGCGGTGCGTCTCGCTGACCGGCGGCTTCGGCGCCGGCCCGATCGCGGTCGGATTGTCGCCGATGTCGTGATTGCCGGGAAGGTAACGGCAGGCGACGGGCAGGGCGTCGTGCAGGCCTTTGGCGAACACGACATCGTCGCGGCTGGTCGGCCCGTCGAAGGTGACGTCGCCGGTGTTGACGACGAGATCGGGTCTGTCAGCGTCGATGTGCTCGCAGACGCGGTGGAAGTTGGCGACCAGGCCGGGAAAGCGCCGGCCGAGATGGGTGTCGGAAATCTGCGTCAGGCGAAATGCGGACATGGGCCAAGGTGTAGCCCGGCGAAGCGTCGGAACGATGACGGCGCCTGCATCGTCCGCTATCGAACAAAGTTTAAAGCACGCGGTAGCGGATCGTGTAGGCGTCCTGCGGCGCGACGCTGCCCGCCAGCGGCGAGGCGATGCGGTCGGCGAGATGCCAGGGGCCGAACTGCTCGGAGCGATGCGGCTCGGCGGGAAGGCGGAGGCGGAATTCGAACGTGCCCTTGCCGGGCAGGCTCACGACCAGCACGCGGTCGGCGGTGCGGTGGTTGAGCGCCACCGCGCCGCGCAGCAGCGCGCGGCCGTCGGCGAGGTCGCGCACGCCGTCGACCAGCGCCAGCGTCTGGTTGCGGTCGGTGTGCAGCTCGATCTGGGAATCGGACACCGCCGTCAGCGTCTCCCTGGGCATGCGGATCTCGAACTCCACCGCGGGCTTGGACGGGTTGAGGCCGAGATAGGCGAGCGCGGTGTGGCGCATGTCGTAGGCGGCAAAGCCGAACAGGACGAGGGCGGCGAGCGTGGCGAGGCCATGCCTGACGACGTCGCGCCAGGTCCGGTAGCTCATGCGGTAATACACCGTCATCGACAGCGCGACTGCGAGCGCCGCCGCGATGCCGGATAGCGCCGACCTCAGGATGCC
>NZ_JBFUES010000446.1:0-5943 GCF_056403875.1 Bradyrhizobium sp. P2_E8 | reverse complement strand
GCGGTCGAGAGCGCGGACTGGTCCGACGACGAGATCGTGCCGGCGGAAACTTCCGATTGCAATTCCTGCTGCAGCCGCTGTAGCGGCGACTGATGGGTACCGGCGGAGGCCGCCGAAATCGAGGTCATGATGGCTCCGTGGATCTTGCGGGGTTTCTTGTATGGCCGCGCCACGGTATGGTTAACGGCCTTAACGAGACCTTGCCGCGCCACTGCCCGGGTGTGTCGCGGTATTTCGGCCGGACCCGCAGAAACAATCTGAAACAAAAATCTTCGCCTTTTGGCCCGAATCTTGGACAAACAAACGCGCATGGCCATTTCCAATCCCAACATCCTGGTCGTYGAGGACGACCGCGAAACGCGGACGTTGATTGCGAAGTACCTGCGCAACAACGCCTGCAACGTCACCGCCGTGCGCGATGGCCGCGAGATGTCGCGCGCCATGACCGATCATCGCGTGGACCTCATCATCCTCGACGTCATGCTGCCGGGCGAGGACGGCCTCACCCTCTGCCGCAAGGTGCGCTCGGAGGCGCAGACGCCGATCATCATGCTGACCGCGCGCGGCGAGGACGTCGACCGCATCGTCGGCCTCGAGATGGGCGCGGACGACTATCTGCCAAAACCCTTCAACCCGCGCGAGCTGCTCGCCCGCATCAACGCGGTGTTGCGCCGCCAGGCCGCAGCCCAGGCGGCGAGCTCGATCGAAGGCGCGAGCACGCTCGCCTTCGAGGGCTGGCGCATCGACCTGCGCCTGCGCGAGCTGCGCAATCCGGAAGGCGCGCGCGTCGCGGTGACCAGCGCCGAGTTCGATCTGCTGAGGACGTTCTGCGAGCGGCCCGGCCGCGTGCTGTCGCGCGACAGCCTGCTCGACCTCACGCAGGGCCGCAACACCGGCTCGTTCGAACGCTCCATCGACGTGCTGGTCAGCCGCATCCGCCGCAAGATCGAGCCCAACCCGCAGGATCCGACCATCATCAAGACGGTGCGCTCCGGCGGCTATCTGTTCACGCCAAGAACTGAAGCGGCACGAACTGAAGCAGCAAGCACTGAAGCGGTCGCGGCCTCCCTCGGCAATTGAGGGGGCGCCGACGATGAAGCCGCTCGGGTTCTTCCACCTCAAGGGTATCGGCGGGCAGATCGCCGCGCTGGTGCTGGCTTCCACCGTCGCGCTCCATCTCGTCGTCACCGCCGCCTTCCTGATCAGCCGGCCGGATCGCCCGGACACGCCGCCGGACGGCGCCCATCAATTGACCGATGCCGCGCTGCTGCTCGGCTCGGCCGAGGCCGGCGAGCGGCCGCGCCTCGTCGCCGACCTCGCGCGCGCCTTCCCCAAGCTCGGCATCGAGATGCACGCGCCCGGCACGGCGGCCATTGTCAAGGAGAGCGACGGCCAGCACCTGCGCGGAATGCGCCGTCATCTCGGACGCGGCTACAAGGTGGTGCAGCTCGCCGCCGACGACACCGCGCACCGCGTCGGCGTCGAATTGCCCGACGGCAGCGTGATCGCCGGCCGCGTCGATGGCGGCCTGCGGCCGTGGTTCTGGGGCGCACCGTGGCTGACGGCGCTGATGACCACCTTCATCTGCGTCACCGTGCTCGGCCTGTGGGCGGCGCGCGCGCTGGCCGCGCCGCTGTCGTCCTTCGCCGAAGCCGCCGAGAATTTCAGCCTGGACGGCGAAGCTGATCCGCTGCCCGAGCGCGGCCCGGAGGAGATCCGCTCGGTGGCGCGCGCGCTCAACCGCATGCATGAGCGGATCGCGCGGCTGATGTCGGATCGCACCAGGATGCTGGCGGCGATCAGCCACGATCTGCGCACGCCGATCACGCGGCTGCGCCTGCGCGCCGAGTTCATCGAGGACGAGGTCAACCGCAAGCGCATGCTGATGGATCTCGACCAGATGCGCTCGATGCTGGAATCCGTGCTCTCGCTCCTGCGCAACGACCGCAAGATCGAGGCGGTGACGCTGGTCGACATCGCCTCTACGCTCCAGCTCATTGCCGACCAGTTCGGCGACATGGGCCATGTCGTGCACTATGACGGCCCCGCTTCCGCGACCGCGGCGGCGCGTCCCGACGATCTGCATCGCGGCGTCACCAATCTCGTCGAGAACGCCGTGCGCTACGGCGCCGAGGTCACGATCCGCCTCGACCTATCGGGCACCAGGCTCGTCATCGACGTCGAGGACGACGGCCCCGGCATTTCGGATGCACGCAAGCAGGAGATGCTGGAGCCGTTCGCGCGCGGCGACGATGCGCGCACCATGGACGAGTCCACCGGCTTCGGCCTCGGCCTGTCGATCGCGCACGCGATCGCCGTCGCCCACGGCGGGACGCTGTCGCTGCACGACCGCGAGCCGCACGGGCTGATCGTGCGGATGGAGTTGCCGGTCTGGCAGGAGCCGCGGCTCGCGGCGTAGATCGCAGCCTAAGCCGCGAGCGGCGGATGCTCGACTGCCGCCTCGTCGAAGATCGCCACCGCCTCGAAGCGATAATTGCAGGCGCGGCAGGTCCAGAGATAGGAGATGCGCCCCTCGCCCGGCTCGATCCAGTCGGGCTTCGGAATCGGCGCGCCGCATTGGGCACAGGGATTCTGTCTGGGGATGTCGCCGGCGTGTGCTGTGGCCATGGTTGATTTCTGCATTTCTGCTTTTGTCATGGCACCTCTCCCGATTTGCGGCCGCTTCATACTCGCTTTCGCGCACCAGCGCGAATAGACAGGCGTGCTGTCGCGAGCGGGGGTCGTCCGCCCCGAAGCTCAGCTACGCCGGCTTTGCGTCTTAACGGCGGCTCGGCACCGCAAAAATCGCCGGCGGCGGCGTTTGGTCACATCATCGCCGCGTTCGCGAGTCCTAAAGCGTGATCCGGAAAAGCGCACCGCGGTTTTCCGAAAAGATCATGCTCAAACAATAATTGCGGCCGGGCGCAGGTCGTTCAGGGACGTCAGGAATATCCGATGAAAATTTTACGCGTTGCCGCGTTCATCGCGGCCGGACTGGTGTCGCCGCAGGCCGCATTCGCGGGCCAAGCCGAGTATGCCGAGATGGTCGCGGCCCATGCCCGCGCCAACGGCGTGCCGGAAGCGCTGGTGCATCGCGTCATCATGCGCGAAAGCCGCTATCAGCCCGGCCTCGTCGGCCGAGGCGGCACCATCGGCCTGATGCAAATCAAGCTCGCGACCGCCCGCGGGGTCGGCTACACCGGCGATGCCGCCGGCCTACGCGATCCCAACACCAACCTCACCTACGCGGTCAAATACCTCGCCGGCGCCTATCGCGCCGCCAATGGCGACCACGCCCGAGCCGTGCGTTATTTCGCGGGCGGCTATTACTACGTTGCAAAGCGGCAGCGCCAGGAGGCCGTGCAGGTCGCCAACATGGGCGATACCTGGCTGGAGCCGAACGGCAATCCGCAGCCGATGTTCGCGACGGCGCCGCATAAGAAGCTGGCCCAGCGCGTGCGAAATGCACGGGCGCAGGTTCCACACTAACCGCCGTCATTCCGGGATGGTGCGAAGCACCAGACCCGGAATCTCGAGATTCCGGGCTCGATGCTTCGCATCGCCCCGGAATGACTGCCCTGTGGCAACACGCGTTGACCACCTCGTCCCGCTGGCATACATTGGCGCCGTTCCGAGGGGTGCTCCGAGGAGGAGCTGAGATACCGCTAAATGGGCAAATCCGCCCAGGACCGCGGTGACCCTTTGAACCTGATCCGGGTCATGCCGGCGAAGGGACAGGGATGTTACAGACGACCAAGCGAGCGGATTCCGCGGTATCCATCATCGGCGCAGGCATTGCGGGCGCCTGGCAGGCGCTTTTGTTCGCGCAGGCCGGCCATTCCGTGACGCTACACGAGCGCGGCGACGCTGCGATGACGGACTCCACCAGCCATTGGGCTGGCGGCATGCTCGCGCCCTGGTGCGAGGCGGAGGTCGCCGAACCCATCATCTCCAGGCTTGGCCAGCGCTCCCTCGACATCTGGCGGCGTGAGCTGCCCGACACGCCCTTCAACGGTTCCCTCGTTGTCGCCCATCCGCGCGAGCGCAACGATTTCGAGCGCTTTGCCCGGATGACCGAAGCGCACCGCCGGCTCGATGCCGCGGGCCTTGCCGAGCTCGAGCCGTCACTGGAAGGCCGCTTCCGCGACGCGCTGTTCTTCCCGGCCGAGGGCCATGTCGAGCCGCGCCGCGTGCTGYCGAAGCTGCACGAGCGCATCCGCGCCGCCGGCGGCACCATCAAGTTCGAAAGCGATGTCAGCGCCGCCGATCTCGACGGCATCGTGATCGACTGCCGCGGCCTCTCCGCCCGCGACGAGCAGCCTGACTTGCGCGGCGTCAAGGGCGAGATGATCCTGATCGAGACCTGTGAGGTGCAGCTGGCGCGCCCGGTGCGGCTGATCCATCCGCGCTGGCCGCTCTACGTGATTCCGCGCGAGGACAATCTGTTCATGCTGGGCGCGACCTCGATCGAGGCCGAGGACACCGGCGTCAGCGTGCGCTCGGCGCTGGAGCTTCTGGGTGCGGCCTATACGGTGCACCCGGCGTTCGGCGAGGCGCGCATCGTCGAGTTCGGCTCGGGCCTTCGCCCCGCGTTCCCYGACAATCTGCCGCGCATCGGCATTCGCGGTGAAAAGATCGCGGTCAACGGGCTCTACCGCCACGGCTTCCTGATCGCGCCGGCGCTCGCCGAGCTGACGCTGCAATACGTCCAGCGCGGCCAGATCGACAATGAGGTGATGCAATGCGCGTGATCGTGAACGGTGAGCAGCGCGAGGTGAACTCGGCCAGCGTGGACGCGCTGCTCAGCGAGCTCGACTACGAAGGCACCCATTTCGCGATCGCGCTGAACTACGACGTCGTGCCGAAAAGCCGCTGGGCCGAGACCGCACTGAAGGCCGGCGACGAGATCGAGATCATCACGCCGCGGCAGGGAGGGTGAGGTGATGGCTCTCCGTTTGTCGCGGCGCCGCGCGTCGCACCCTCCGCTGTCATCGCCCGGCTTGACCGGGCGATCCAGTACGCCGCGGCTTCACTGCTCCAGCCGCACCGCCGCGGCGTACTGGATCCCCGCTTTCGCGGGGATGACAACGTCATTTGAGGAAACACCGCCATGGTGACCTTCTACGGCAAATCCTTCGCCTCGCGCCTCCTCATCGGCAGCGCGCTCTATCCCTCGCCGGCGATCATGCAAGGAGCGATCCGCGCCTCGGGCTCGAACATCGTCACGGTGTCGCTGCGGCGCGAATCCGCCGGCGGCAAGACCGGGGACGCGTTCTGGAATCTGATCCGCGAGCTCGATGTCACCGTGCTGCCGAACACCGCCGGCTGCCGCAGCGTGCGCGAGGCGGTGACGACGGCCAAGCTCGCGCGCGAATTGTTCGGCACAAGCTGGATCAAGCTGGAGGTGATCGCCGACAACGACACGCTGCAGCCCGACGTCGTCGGCCTCGTCGAAGCCGCGGCCATCCTGATCAAGGACGGTTTTGAGGTGTTCCCCTATTGCACCGAGGATCTCTCGGTCGCGAGCCGCCTGGTCGATGCCGGCTGCAAGGTGGTGATGCCGTGGGCAGCTCCGATCGGCAGCGCCAAGGGCATCACCAACCGCGATGCGCTGAAGCTCTTGCGCGACCGCCTGCCCGACATCACGCTGGTGGTCGACGCCGGCCTGGGCGCGCCGAGCCACGCGGCGCAGGCGCTCGAGCTCGGCTATGACGCCGTGCTGCTCAACACCGCCATCGCCAAAGCCGCCGATCCCGTCGCCATGGCCAACGCCTTCCGCCTGGGTGTCGAGGCCGGCCGCACCGCTTACGAAGCCGGGCTGATGAACGCCCGCGACTTCGCCTCCCCTTCAACCCCTGTCGTTGGGACCCCGTTCTGGCATGCCGTATCCTGATCGCAACGCGTATCCAGATCGCTTCTACCCTGTCGTCGACAGCCTCGCCT
>NZ_JBFUES010000445.1:0-5957 GCF_056403875.1 Bradyrhizobium sp. P2_E8 | reverse complement strand
CGCGATTGACGTCCTTCTCCGGCGCTATGTCGGTCGAGTAATAGCCGGCGGCCTTCTTGGCGGCGATCTCGACATAGGCGTCGGCCGGGATCAGTTCGGGCGGAATCGGCACGCGCTCGACGATGTCGATGCCCTGCGAGGTCAGTGCGTCGTGCTTCATGTCGCTCATCGACAGGAAGCGGTCGATGCGCTTCAGGCCCAGCCAGTGGATGGTGTCCGGCATCAACTGCTGGAAGCGTGCATCCTGGACGCCGGCGACGCATTCGGTGCGCTCGAAATAGGCGGCGGCCGCGTCGCCGTCCTCCTGGCGCTTGCGGGCGTTGTAGACCAGGAATTTGGTGACCTCGCCGAGCGCGCGGCCTTCCTTGCGGTTGTAGACGACGAGCCCGAGCCCGCCCTCCTGCGCGCCGCGCGCGGATTCCTCGATGCCGTGGATGAGGTAGGGCCGGCAGGTGCAGATATCAGAGCCGAACACGTCGGAGCCGTTGCATTCGTCGTGCACGCGGCAGGTGATCTTGGTGCGATGGTCCGGCAACTTGGTGACGTCGCCGAACATGTAGACGGTGGTGCCGCCGATCGGCGGCAGGAACACCTTCATGTCCGGCCGCGTCACGAGCTCCGGGAACATGCCGGCGGTCTGCTCGAACAGCGTGCGCCGCAGCTCGGTCTCGCCGGTGCCGAAGCGCTCAGCAAGGCCGGGCAGATACCAGACCGGGTCGATCGCGATCTTCACCACGGAGACGCTGCCATTGGCGTGCACGACCTCGCCGTCGGCGCGCAAGCGCTTGGCGGCCAGCGCCTCGCGGATCTCCGGCAGGTCGAGCCGGGCGCGCGTCACCGCGATGCTCGGGCGGATGTCGGAGCCCTCGGCGATCTCCTTGCCAAAGTTCTCGGCGACCAGATGCCCCCAGGGGTCGAGCGCGACGATCTTGGCGGGATCGTTCCATTGCGGAAACGGCCCGATGGTCGCCGCCGGAAACGTGTTCGTGAGGTCGGGCCGCCGGATAGGGTCGAGCGCGCCGGCGGAGACGGCGAGCGCGCGGTACATTGCATAGGAGCCGCCATGGCTGCCGATCACGTTGCGATCCCCGGCGCGCGACACCGTGCCGATGATCGGCCCGCGGGCGCGCGCGTCGGCTGCGCCCCAATGGATCGGAAAGGCGGCCTTCCTGCCCGGCTCCGGATGGGAGGTCAGGCGGATGTGATCGGTACGGTTCGCGCGGCTCATGTCCAGGCTCCCAAAAAGCCAACGGCCCGCCGCTCGGACGGGCCTGGCTCACTTTGCGTTACCGATGCGGAGCACCGGCGGCGCAAGCTCAATCCAACATATTGTAGCGGCCGACGGCGACAGACAAGTTAATGCTGCTGCGCCCGGCAGGTCTTCATCGCCAAATTCCGTCATCGGCGAACCGGTCCGGTCCGCGTGAAGTTCGCGCCCTCGCTCAGGTCGAACCTTGCCGTTCGGTCGGCGGGATAGCTCTAATGATTTGAAATAGTTTCTGTTTTTCTGTTTTCAAGAGGCGTTGCGGCGGTTGCGCCGCGGCTGGACAAAGCGTATATAATCAGACAAATCGTATAGATCGTCTTTGCCCCCTGGAGACCGCCATGCCCGCCGCCAGCTACATCGAGCCTCGTACCGGAAGGGTCTATCCGCTCGACCAGCCGCGCTGGTGCTCGGACGAGCGCACGCCGCTGTTGGTGACGCCGGGGGCAGGGATGTCGCGCGAGGAGGTCGAGCCGCGTACGCGATCGCTGTGGCGCTACCGGGCGGCGCTGCCGGTCGAGATCAAAAATCCGATCACGCTCGGCGAGGGCTGCACGCCGCTGGTGCAGCAGGCGTGGGGGGACCTGCGCCCGTTGTTCAAGCTCGAATGGTTCAACCCGACCGGCAGCTTCAAGGACCGCGGCTCCTCCGTGATGCTGTCCTTCCTGCGGCAGATCGGCGTCGACGCCATACTGGAGGACTCTTCCGGCAATGGCGGCTCGTCGATGGCGGGGTTGGGCGCCGCAGGCGGCATGCGCGTGAAGATTTTGGCGCCGGCCTCGACCTCGCCTGCCAAGATCGCGCAGGTGCGCGCCTATGGCGCGGCGGTGCAGCTCGTCGAAGGCCCGCGCGAGGAATCGGAGGCGGAGGCGATCCGCCAGTCGAGCCAGACATTTTACGCCAGCCACAACTGGCAGCCGTTCTTCCTCGAGGGCACCAAATCGCTCGCCTATGAAATCTGGGAAGACCTCGGCTTCCGCGCCCCCGACAACGTCATCGTGCCCGTCGGCGCCGGCAGCAGCCTGCTCGGTTGCGCCTTCGGTTTCCGCGAGCTGCTGAAAGCCGGGCAGATCACGAAGCTGCCGCGGCTGTTCGCGGCGCAGCCGCTCAACTGCTCGCCGATCGATGCGAGCTTCAAGGCCGGCGTCGATACGCCTGTCGCGCGCGAGGTCAGCAAGACCATCGCTGAGGGCACCGCGATCAAGAACCCCCTGCGCCTGCGCGAGATCATCGCCGCTCTGCGCGAGAGCGCTGGCGGCACCGTTGCGCTGGCCGAGGACGAGATCGTCGCCGCCCTGCGGCGTCTTGCACGGCAAGGATTGTTCGCCGAGCCGACCAGCGCCAGCGCAGCCGCCGCGCTGGACAAACTCTCCGCCATTGGTGCCATCAAGGCGAACGAGACCACGGTCGCGGTGCTCACCGGCACGGGGCTGAAGGCCGCGACCACCGTCGCCGATCTCGTGCAGTAGGGCCGGGCGATGAGCCGCAGCAAATCCGCGTCCGCCCCATCGGGCAAGACCGCCGCCGAGCGAAAATTGCTGTTCGACCAGTTGCAGCAGATCGCGCAAGGGCTGGGGGAGACCTTTGCGCCGTTCTGCGAGGTCGTGCTGCACGATCTCACCGATCCCAGGAATGCGATCGTCGCCATTCACAACAACCTGTCGGGCCGCAAGGTCGGCCAGGGCGCGACTGAACTTGGCCTCGCCCGCATCGCCGATCCCGACTATCCGCAGGTGATTGCGAACTACGCCAACAGCTTTGCCGACGGACGGCAGGCCAAGAGCACCTCGATCGGCATCAAGGGCGCGGACGGTGCTTACGTCGCCGCGCTCTGCCTCAACGTCGACCTGACGCTGTTCCAGGGTTTACAGAGCGCGATCGGCCAGTTCGTCAGCGTCGATGCGCAAAACGGCCCGCGCGAATCCCTCACCCCCGTCGGCGCCGACGCGATCCGCGCCCATATCGACCGGTTCGCCGCGCGCCGCGCCACCACGCCCCGCGCGCTCACCACGGAAGACCGCCGCAGCCTGCTGCGCGAATTGCGCGACGCCGGCTGCATGCAGGTTCGCCGTTCCTCCGACATCATCGCCGCCCATCTCGGCGTGTCGCGCGCCACGGTGTATGCCGATGCGAGGTGAGGCGGCGCGCCAGCCGGAACGCAGTGCCGTTGCTACCATCAGCCCGCCTTGAACCTTCGGCGTCCGTCGCCCGCCTCATGGAGATCGACCCTCGAGCGATGGGAGAGTTCCATGACCGCACAGGATCCGTTTGCAGGCTTCAAGGCCGTCCAGAAGGAAGCCTGGTCGCTGTTCACGCCGATGGAAGTTTTCACGACTCCGGCCGCCGCCAAGCTCGTTGGTTTTGCCGGCGTTGCCGCCGGCCAAAGGCTGCTCGACGTCGGATGCGGCACCGGCGTTGTCGCGATCACGGCGGCACGCCGCGGTGCCACGGTCAGGGGTCTCGACCTGTCGCCGGTTCTGATCGAGCGCGCCCGCGAGCACGCGCAACTGGCGAGCCTCGATGTCGACTTCGTCGACGGCGATGCGGAAAGCCTGCCCTATGGCGACAACGAGTTCGACGTGGTGCTCAGCCAGTTCGGCCACATGTTCGCGCCGCGTCCGGACGTTGCCATCGGCGAGATGCTGCGCGTGCTGAAGCCTGGCGGCACCATCGCCTTCTCCACCTGGCCGCCGCATCTGTATGTCGGACGGATGTTCGCGATGATCGGCCGCCATCTGCCGCCGCCCGAGGGCGTGGCATCGCCGGTGTTGTGGGGCGATCCGAAAATCGTCGCCGAGCGTCTCGCCGGGAAAGCGAAGGATGTCTCTTTCGAGATGGACATGATGACGCCGTCCGCACTCAGCCCGCAGCATTTCCGCCGCACCATGGAAGCGACGATCGGGCCCTTGATCAAGCTCGTCGCCCAGTACAAGGACGAGCCGGACAGGCTCAAGAGCTTCGGTGCCGAGTTCGAGGCGCTGATCTCGGAGTATTTCGACGCCGGCCAAAACGTGATGCGCCAGCAGTTTCTGATGACCAAGGCAAGGAAGATGTGAGGAGGCGAGAGCATCCTTGGCCGTTACTCTGCGGCCCATCCTTCGAGACGCCCGCCTTTGGCGGGCCCTCAGGATGAGGACGGAGTGCGCGGCAGCAATTTCGACCGGCAAAGATGCCGCTCAGCCTCATCCTGAGGAGACCGCTGGAAGCGGTCGTCTCGAAGGACGAGGCGTGCGCTCAGGCCCCTGCCAAGGAGTCACATGCGATAGCCCTGCCCCTCCAGGGAGGGTCAGAGGCAGCAATCGTGTCGCCTCACTCCTTCAGATCGTTCACCCGCTTTACCCAGGCGCGCACATCCGCGAGCACGTCCGGCAGCACCGCCTTGACCTCCGGCACGGTCATGCCGGCCTTGATGCGGGGGTCGTAGAGCAGGTTGAGGATGTATTGGTCGTAGACGTCGAAATAGCCCATCGAGACGTTGTCGTTGAACATGGTCCAGGGCACGCTCGTCGTGTCGTTGATCGGACCGAGTGACTGCAACAGCTCCTCATAGGCGCAGTCGAGGAAGGTGAAGTCGCCGTTGTCGACGGTGAGGATGACGTCGGAATGCTCGATCTCGAAATTGTCGTTCTTGCGGAAGCCGGACAGGCATTGCGGATCGAGCGAGGCGCGGATCTCGCGCGCCTTCTCCGCGCCGTAGAAGCTCGAGATGGTGCGGAAGAGATCGCGGTCGCGCACGAGCTTCACCCGCACGTTCGCCGCCTCGCTGCTGTCGGTCATGGCGATGTCGAGATGCTGAATCCGCTTGCCGATGTCGGCGACGACCTTGGCGAGCTGCGTCTTGCGATCGGCGCGGTCGCTCTCGGCGAACACGCGCACCGGCCCGTCGAACTTGCGGATGCGGTCGACGCGGCCGGCGAGATGGTATTCGGCGCCGAARGCGGTCTTGAGAAAGCCCTCGACGATCTCGCTGTCGGTAAAGCTCTTCTTCTCGGCGCGCTGGCGCGAGGCGATCGCGGGCAATTCGCCCGCGGCGGCCATGGTAGCGGTGTCAGGCACACAGGTGAGCGCTGCGAGCGCCAGGAGGGCGATGCGAAGGCCACGCGCGGGTGGGTTCAATGCGCTCATCGTCACCCGACGCTGCCGTATTCGCGTCGCGCGCACAAGACCGCAAATTCACGCGCCCGCGGGTTCCCGCAGTTCGCCGGCCGGMTAGTTGTTGAGCACGACCACGGTGGTGCCGACCGAGACGCGGCTGTAGAGGTCGCTGACGTCGTCATTGGTCATGCGGAAGCAGCCTGAAGATACCGCCTGGCCGATCGTCTCCGGCTCGTTGGAGCCGTGGATGCGGTACAGCGTCGAGCCGAGATACATCGCGCGCGCGCCGAGCGGGTTCTCGATGCCGCCCTTCATGTGGCGCGGCAGGTCGGGCCGGCGGGACAGCATCTGCGACGGCGGCGTCCAGTCCGGCCATTCCTTCTTGGCGGTGATCCTGTGCACCCCGCCCCAGCGGAAGCCGTCGCGGCCGACGCCGATGCCGTAGCGCAGCGCCTGGCCGTTCTGGAGCACCAGGTAGAGCCGGCGCTCGGTCGTGTTCACCACGATCGTGCCGGGCGCGTAATTGGTCGGATACATCACGGTGGAGCGGGGAATCGGGCTCGCGCCGCCGCCGCCGAGATAGCCGGTTGAGCTGGTG
>NZ_JBFUES010000444.1:0-5957 GCF_056403875.1 Bradyrhizobium sp. P2_E8 | reverse complement strand
TCTGGCCGCCGGCGAGGAATTTTGCCTCGCTGCTCTTGCCGAACAGGCTGGCGGCTTCGTCGACCGAGGAAGCGCGATGATAGGTTGTCTGGTACATCTTCGTTCCTCCCTTAAGCCGCGTGGATCGTGCGCCACACCCGGTCGGGGGTTGCGGGCATTTCCAGGTTGTTCTTGCCGATCGCATCCGTGATCGCATTGATCACGGCCGCAGAGGCGCCGATCGCGCCGGCCTCACCGCAACCCTTGATGCCGAGCGGATTGCCCGGGCACAGCGTCGTGGTGTGGGAGAGGTTGAACGAGGGCAGGTCGTCGGCGCGCGGCATGGCGTAGTCCATGAACGAGGCCGTGACCGGCTGGCCATTGGCATCGTAGATCGCGTGCTCGAGCAGGGCCTGCCCGATGCCCTGGGCGAGGCCGCCATGGACCTGCCCCTCGACGATCATCGGGTTGATCAGCCGGCCGAAATCGTCGGCGGCGACGAAGTTGACGAAACTCGTCTTGCCGGTGCCGGCATCGACCTCGAGCTCGCAGATATACGTGCCGGCCGGGAAGGTGAAGTTGGTCGGGTCGTAGAAGGCGCTTTCCTTCAGGCCCGGCTCCATCCCGTCAGGCAGGTTGTGGGCGGTGTAGGCCGCGAGCGCGACCATCGGGAAGGCGATCGCCTTGTCGGTGCCCGTCACCTTGAACTCGCCGTTCTCGATGACGATGTCGGCTTCCGACGCTTCCAGCGCATGCGCGGCGATCTTCCTGGCCTTGGACTCCATCTTCTCCATGGCCTTCAGGATCGCGGTGAGGCCGACGGCCGCCGAGCGCGAGCCGTAGGTGCCCATGCCGAACTGCACCTTGTCGGTGTCGCCATGGACGATCGAGACCTGGCTGATGGGAACGCCGAGGCGCTCCGCGACGAGCTGGCAGAACGTGGTCTCGTGACCCTGGCCGTGGCTGTGCGAGCCCGTGAGGATCTCGATCGTGCCGACCGGGTTGACGCGGACCTCGGCGGATTCCCAAAGACCGACGCCGGCACCCAGGCTGCCGACGGCCTTCGACGGCGCGATGCCGCAGGCCTCGATGTAGCAGGACACGCCGATGCCGCGCAGCTTGCCGTCCGCCTTGGCCTTGGCCTTGCGCGCGGCGAAGCCGGCATAGTCGATCGCCTTCATCGCCGCATCGAGCGAAGCGTTAAAGTCGCCGGTGTCATAGGCCATGATCACGGGCGTCTGGTGCGGGAACTGGGTGATGAAGTTGGTCCGGCGCAGCGCCGCCGGATCGACCTTCAGCTGCCGCGCGGCCGTCTCCATCAGCCGCTCGATCAGGTAGCTCGCCTCGGGGCGGCCCGCGCCGCGATAGGCGTCGACCGGCGTGGTGTTGGTGTAGACCCCGATCACCTCGGCATGGATCGCCGGGATGTTGTACTGGCCCGACAACAGCGTCGCGTAGAGATAGGTCGGTACCGACGAGGAGAACAGCGACATGTAGGCGCCGAAATTGGCGTAGGTCTTCACCTTGAGGCCGGTGATCTTGTTGCTGGCGTCGAACGCCATCTCGGCGTGGGTGACATGGTCGCGGCCATGCGCGTCGGTGAGGAAGGCCTCGGTGCGGTCGCCGGTCCATTTCACGGGACGGCCGACCTTCTTCGAGGCCCACAGCGCCACCATCTCCTCGGGATAGATGAAGATCTTGGAGCCGAAGCCGCCGCCGACGTCGGGAGCGATCACCCGCAGCTTGTGCTCGGGGGCGATGTTGTAGAACGCCGACAGCACGAGGCGGGCGACGTGCGGGTTCTGCGACGTCGTGTAGAGCGTGAAATGCTCTTCCGCGGCGTCGTAATCGGCGATCGCCGCACGCGGCTCCATCGCGTTCGGCGCGAGGCGGTTGTTGGTGACGTCGAGCTTCACGACATTGGCGGCCTTGGCGAAAGCCGCATCCGTGGCGCCCTCGTCGCCGATCACCCAGTCATAGACCTGGTTGCCGGGCGCCTCAGGATGAAGCTGCGGCGCGCCGGGCTTGATCGCGGCGTGGACGTCGGCGACCGCGGGAAGTTCCTCGTAATCGACGACGACAGCTTCCGCCGCGTCGCGCGCCAGATTCTTGCTGTCGGCGATCACGACCGCGACGGCCTGTCCGACGAAACGCACCGTCTCCGGCGCCATCGCCGGCCATGCGCCCATCTTCATCGGGCTGCCGTCCTTGGAGGTGATGGCCCAGCCGCAGATCAGGTTGCCGACCTTGTCGTCGACCAGCTGCTGTCCGGTGAGCACCGCGACCACGCCCGGCATCTTCAGCGCCGCGGACGAGTCGATCTTCTTCACCTTGGCGTGCGCGTGCGAGCTTCTGATGAAATGGGCATGGGTCATGCCCACCAATTTGATGTCGTCGACGTAGCGGCCCTTGCCGGTAATGAAACGCTTGTCTTCCTTGCGCACGACTCGCGCGCCGATGCCTTCAACACCCATGTCTGGTCCTCCCGACCGGAATTATTTTGACTGCGCTTTCCATCGAAAGCCGCAGCGGTGGTCTTCGTTCGAGGCGGGCGGCCTTACTCGGCCGCCTGCGCAACCTTCATGCGTCCAGCCGCATCCAGCACGGCCTTGACGATGTTGTGGTAGCCGGTGCAGCGGCAGATATTGCCTTCGAGCTCCTGGCGGACGGTGGCCTCGTCGAGCTGGCCGCCAGCTCCTTGAGAATTATGGCGGTGCACGATGTCGATCGCCGACATGATCATGCCCGGCGTGCAATAGCCGCACTGCAGGCCGTGATTGTCGCGGAAGGCGGCCTGCATCGGGTGCAGTTCGTCGCCCTTGGCGATGCCTTCGATGGTGGTGATGCTGGCGCCGTCGGCCTGTCCCGCCAGCATGGTGCAGGATTTCACTGCGCGGCCGTCCATGTGCACGACGCAGGCGCCGCACTGGCTGGTGTCGCAGCCGACATGGGTGCCGGTGAGGTTGAGGTGATCGCGCAGGAGATGGACCAGCAGCGTGCGATCCTCGACGTCGACAGCAACGGCCTTGCCGTTCACTGTCAGTTTGACTGTAGACACGGTGAAGTCCTCCCGAATGTTTGTAGTTATTCCAATTAGAGACAGCGCGAACGGAACTTTGCAACTGGGATTTTGGGGGACGCGCGTCATGGAAAGGTCATCGTGACGGTTGTCGCAGGTGCGCGATTCGGCCGCGATGTTCCGAGCCGCCGCCAGTGCGTGGCGCGACCTTGCGATCTCCGCTTCGTCGATGGCGGCCTGGGTTCAACCGCCAGCGCGAAGCGCTGGCCCTGGACGTCGGCGCTCCCCGCGCGTCGTTTTCTCCCTTTGATGTCTTGTTCGTTGCGACGAATAGGAGCACGCGCTCACGCCGTTGTAATCGCGATCTTGGTAGTAGGCGTCCGCAGGCTAAGTCATTGATTTTGTTCGTGGCGATGCAGCAAGCCGCCACCGGCAAGCTGCGCTTGCCGGGTCGTCCAGGGACGCGCACTCGTCAAGGCACATCCATAGCCTGATTGATACGAGTTGAACTGGCAGCAGGCCTGTCGTGGCGCCTCGCCACCCGACGACATTGTGCGCTGTCGATAAATCGCTCAATCCGGTTGCGAGCGCGGGACGAGCGGCGCAGTCCACCGATGGACGGCATTCTCAGTCGATCCGATATCTACCTTTTGCAGGACCAGGTGGAATAGGCGCTTTCAACGAACTGCCGACTTGAGACCTTCGAGCATTTCACGGGTGCGCTTTATTGAAAAATCGTGTGTCGCCCGATCGAAGGACGGGCTTCCCCGCATCATGTAACCGTGGCGCACTCGGGGAAAGATGTGCACTTCGACGTTTTCCATGCTCGCCGCCAAATTACGATACGCCTCCAGCACCTCGACCGGCGCGCGATCGTCATCGTCGCCCCAAATGAGGCAGACTTGCTCGCGGACCCCGACAAGCTCGTGAAGATAGTCCAGCATCTGGGATCCGCGGCAACAGATACCGGCGGCATAGCCAAGTCGCTTCGGCCCGAGGATCGCATACGGACCGCCGTAGCAAAATCCCATGACGGCCGCCTGCCCATTGAATTGCGGCAGTGTGCCGAGGTGCCTCAACGTGTCGATCAAATCGTCTTCGCCGGCTCTGATTTGCTCCGGGCGCGGCTGTGCACGCTGGGCCGCGCGCGGATCTCTGCGCGAAAGTAGGCCGGCAATCGACCGCCAAAACAGATCGGGCACCGCGACGATGAAGCCAGATGCCGCAAGCTCGTCGGCAATTGCGCGCATGTCGGCATCCACGCCATGGATAGCAGAAGCAAGCACAATGGCAGCAACCGGCTTTTCAGGCTCGGGCGTGACCAGATAGCAATCGAACGCGCTGCCGCCTTTCGCGCAAATCTTGCTGAACTTCCCCTGCATATCCGATCCAGCACTTAGCTCGATGTAGAGGCCAACGTCGGGTCTGGCCGGGAGGCGCGGCATGGAGGCCGCAGCCATCTGAGACCCCGCAGCGCTACTCCAGTCGGATCTTCGCGAGGCTGATCACTTTGGCCCACTTCTCGGTTTCACCGGCCATGACCTTGCCGAAATCGGCAGGCGAGCCGGCCAGTTCCGCGGCATCGAGGCTACGGAGGTGCATCTTGAACGTGGGATCGGCCAGCGCGGCGTTGGCCTCCCTGTTGAGGCGATCGATAATCTCGGCTGGCGTGTGTTTCGGCGCGCCGAGGCCGAACACCGAACTCGCCTCATAACCGGGCACGAATTCGCCAATGGCTGGCACATCCGGCAACGCTTCGGATCGCGCTGCCGTCGTGATCCCGAGCGCGCGCAGCTTGCCGCTGCCGATGTATCCGATCGATGTCGCCAGGTTCGCAAAGACGAACTGCACCTGTCCGCCGAGCAGATCCGTGATCGCGGGCGCTACGCCACGATAGGGCACATGCTGAAGATCAAGCCCGCCGGCCTCCTGTTTGAACAGTTCCGCGGCGATATGGGTGATCCCGCCCACGCCGCCCGACCCATAGGAGAGTCGCCCCGGATTGGCTTTGGCATAGGCGATGAACTCTGGAATTGTAAGGGCAGGAACCGATGGATGTGTCACCATCACCAGGGCGCCGCGGGTCAGGCTCGCGACCGGCGCAATATCCCGCAGGAAATTGAAATCGAGATTTTCGTAAAGCGTCGCATTGATCGCATTGGGGGAGCCAACCAGCAGAAGCGTGTAGCCGTCCGGAGGCGCGCGCACGACCGCATCAGTGGCGATATTGCTGCCAGCTCCGGGGCGGTTCTCGACGATAAATTGCTGGCCGAACCGCTCCGAACACCATTGCCCGATCAGGCGCGCAAGGATGTCATTCGGGCCGCCCGCGGCGAAGCCAACCATGATCCGGACCGGCCGCGAGGGGTAAGTATCCGCGTAAGCCAGACCCGACAGCAGAGGCGGACCGGCCACCCCCGCTGCGAGGTGCAGAAATTGACGTCGGGAGGGAGTCATAGGCTTTGCTCAGTCGAACCCGCACGCGCGCCGGCTCTCTTCAACGCCGAGGATAGTTGATGCTGTCATAAGCACATAAGGCTATTGTCTGATGATATCATCTCAGAACGGAAATGGGTGCTTTGATGCAGATGAGCGATCGCATCGGAAAGCGAATGAAGCTGCAGGACCTGCACGTGCTCATGGCGGTGGTGCAGGCCGGCAGTATGGGCAAGGCGGCGCGCATGCTCAATACGACTCAGCCCAATATTTCGAGATCGATCGCGGAGCTCGAGCTTGCGTTCGGCGTCCGCTTGTTGGATCGCCACCGTCGCGGCGTCGAGCCGACCGAGTGCGGTCGCGCCCTGCTCGATTGCGGCGCCGCCGTTTTCGACGAACTGCGTCGGGGCGTGAAGAGCATCGAATTTCTGGCCGACCCCACCGTTGGAGAAGTGCGGATTGGAAGCACAGCCTTTCTGGCGGCGAGCTTTGTTTCCGCTCTCGTAGATCGGCTGTCCCGGCG